>JBFGCA010000008.1:0-67656 GCA_041567315.1 Thermoanaerobaculia bacterium
CGCAGCCGCGAGACCTTCCCCTGGTAGAGCTCCGCCCGGGCCCCGCCGGCGCCTTGCCGGGGCCCGGGCGCCCGGGTAGTATCGCCCCGCCGTGGGGCAGTAGCTCAGCGGGAGAGCACCACGTTCGCAACGTGGGGGTCGTGGGTTCGAATCCCATCTGCTCCACCATGCCGGGACCGCCCGGCCGTCGCGTCCCGTGAGCCCGGAGCTCCTCAAGCTGGCCCTGGTCTTCGTGGCCGGCGGGCTGGTGGGCGGGCTCGCGGTCTGGGCCCTGACTCTCCGGGCGGCCTCGCGGCGGGGTCTGCGGGACGCTCAGCGGCTGTCGGCCGCCGAGGCCACCGCCCAGGGCGAGCGGGCGCGCCGCGAGGAGGTGGAGCGCGAGCTGGAGGGGGCGCGCAGCGGGCTGCGCGAGCTGGACCGCCAGCTCGCCGCCGGGCAGGAGCGGCTGGAGGCCGCCCAGCGGGCGCTCGAGGAGCAGCGGGGCTTCGTCGAGACGGCGAGCCGCGAGCTCCAGGGCGCCTTCCGCGAGCTGGCCGGCGAGGCGCTCCGCGGCAGCAGCGAGCAGTTCCTGCAGCTCGCCGAGCAGCGGCTGGCGGCGGCGCGGGTGCGGGCGTCGGCCGATCTCGACGAGCGCCGGCAGGCGATCGAGGCGCTGCTCGAGCCGCTCCGCGAGTCGCTCGGCCACCTCGACCGCCGGGCCCAGGAGCTGGAGCGCTCGCGGGTCGAGGCCTATTCGCGGATCGACGAGCAGGTCCAGATGCTGGCCGGCGCGGCTTCGAAGCTCGGCGAGCGCACCACCGCCCTGACCGCGGCGCTCAAGGGGGCGCGGGTGAGGGGCCGTTGGGGGGAGCTGGCGCTGCGCAACGTCGCCGAGCTGGCCGGGATGACCGCCCACTGCGACTTCGAGGAGCAGTCGGCGACCGGCGACGGCGTTCGCCCCGACATGACCGTGCGGCTGCCGGGCGGCCGACGGATCGCGGTCGACGCCAAGGCACCGCTCACCGCCTTCCTGGAGGCCGCCGAGGCCACCGAGGAGCCGGCCCGGAGCGCCGCCCTGAGGCGCCACGTCCGCGACCTGCGCCGCCACATCGCCACCCTCTCCTCGCGCGACTACGCCGCCGCCCTGGGCAGCGGCGTCGACCTGGTGGTGATGTTCCTGCCCGCCGACTCCTTCCTCGCCGCCGCCTTCGCGCGCGCCCCCGACCTCCAGGTCGAGGCGCTCCGCGCCCGGGTGCTGCTGGCCACCCCCACTACCCTGATCGCGCTGCTCCGCACGGTCGCCATCTACTGGCAGCAGCGCTCGCTGGCCGAGAACGCCGAGGCGATCGCCGAGGCGGCGCGCACCCTCTACGAGCGGGCCGCCAAGGTGGGCGAGGAGCTGGCGGCGGTGGGCCGCGGGCTGCGCGGCGCGGTCGACGCCTACAACCGGGCGGTGGGCTCGTTCCAGCGCCGGCTGATGCCGGCCGGGCGCAAGCTCGAGGAGCTCAAGGTCCCCGAGCTGAGCCGGCGGCGGCTGGCCGACCCGGGGACGGTCGACGTCGAGCCCCGCGCGACGGACGGCTAGGAGCCCGTCTTCAGGGCTTGCGGCGCTCCCGCTCGACCTCGCCCACCATGGGGACGAAGCGCACGGGGATCACCTTGGTCTGCCGGACGCCGTCGGCGGTCTTGGTCAGCACCACCAGGTCCTGGAAGAAGTCGCCCACCGGGATCACCAGCCGCCCCCCCTCCTTGAGCTGGTCGATCAGCGGCTGGGGGACGCTCTCGGGGGCGGCGGTGACCAGGATGCCGTCGAAGGGTGCCGCCTCCGGCCAGCCCTGATAGCCGTCGCCGATCCGGACGTGGATGTTTTCGTAGCCGAGGCGGGCGAGCGTCTCCTGCGCCTTGCGGCCCAGCGCCTCGCGGATCTCCACGGTGTAGACCTCGCGGACCAGCCGCGAAAGCACCGCCGCCTGGTAGCCCGAGCCGGTGCCGATCTCGAGCACCCGCTCGTCGCCGTCGAGCTCCAGCAGCGAGGTCATCAGCGCCACGATGTAGGGCTGCGAGATGGTCTGCCCGGCGCCGATCGGCAGCGGGTCGTCGATGTAGGCCTGGTCCTGCAGCTCGTCGGGCACGAAGCGGTGCCGCGGCACCTCGCGCATCGCGTCGAGGACGCCCCGCTGGGTGACCCCGCGTTTGACGATCTGCTGCTCGACCATGGCGTCGCGCAGCTCGGCGAAGGCATCCCTCTGCGCGCTCGATCCCACGAAGCTCCCCATCAGCCCGAGAGCCCACAGCGCCACCGCCGGCCTCCGGCGCCACCTCCCGAGGTGCCTCACCGGGTGACTCACGGGGCCTCTCCGCGGCGGTAGGCAACCTCGCCGTCGACCAGGGTGAGGTCCACCTCGACCGCCGGCAGTCGCTCCACGGGAACCTGCATGATATCCGCCGAAAACACTACCAGGTCGGCCCGTTTGCCGACCTCGAGCGAGCCCACCTCGCCGTCCAGGAACAGCGACTCCGCGGCGTCGAGCGTGAAGCCGCGCAGCGCCTCTTCGCGGCTCAGCAGCTCGGCGGGCAGCCAGCCGCCGGCCGGCCACCCCGCCAGGTCCTGCCGGGTCACCGCCGCGTACAGTCCCAGCCGCGGATCGGCCGACTCGACCGGAAAGTCGCTGCCCAGCGCCAGCCGCCCGCCCGCCGCCAGCACCTGCCGCCAGGCGTAGGCGCCGGCCAGCCGCCGCTCCCCCACCCGGTCACCGGCCCACGGCATGTCCGAGGTGGCGTGGGTGGGCTGCATCGAGGCGATCACCCCCAGCGCCGCCATCCGCCGGACGTCGGCTGGCCGCATCACCTGGGCGTGCTCCACCCGGAAACCGGCCTCGGGCCGCGATTCGCCCCCGAAGGCGCGTTCGATGGCGTCGAGCGCCACCAGCGCCCCGCGGTCACCGATGGCGTGGATGCCGACCTGGAAACCGGCCGCGAGCGCCCGCCGGCAGACCGACTCCAGCTCATCGCCCGAGGCCAGCAGCAGCCCCAGGTTGCCGGGGTCGTCGTCGTAGGGCTCCAGCAGGGCCGCGCCCCGGCTGCCCAGCGCCCCGTCGGCGTAGAGCTTGATCCCCCGCAGCGTCAGCCGTGCCTCGGGGTCGAGCGCCGGCCCGCGCTCGAGCCAACGCGCCACCAGCTCGGGCTGATCGCCGTCCAGGAACAGCGCCACCCGCAGCGGCAACCGGTCCGCCGCGCGCAGGGCCTCGTAGGCCTGCCAGCCCTCCTGCGCGATCCCCATCTCGGTGACCGTGGTCAGGCCCCGGGCCAGACAGTGCTCCGCCCCGGTCTCGATCTGGCGCCGCCGCTCGGCCGCCGAGGGCCCCGGCAGCCGCCCGCCCGCGACCCCCATGGCGGCGTCCACCAGCACCCCGGTGGGCTGCCCCACCGCGTTGCGCAGGAAGCGCCCACCGGGCGGATCGGCCGTCGCCGCGTCGATCCCCAGCAGCTCGAGCGCCCGGGCGTTGAGCAGCGCCGCGTGGCCGTCGATCCGGGTCAGCCAGACCGGGTGATCCGGCACCGCGGCGCTCAGCGGCCCGTGCTCGGGAAAGCCCTTCTCCGCCCAGTCGTTCTGGTCCCACCCCCGCCCCCGCACCCATTCGCCCGCCGGCAGCCCGGCCGCCGCCGCCCGCACCCGCTCGACGACCTCCGCGTAGCTGCCGGTCCCCACCAGGTCGAGCCGCTCGAGCGCCGCCCCCAGGCTCTCCAGGTGCGAGTGGGCGTCGATCAGCCCCGGCGTGACCACCCGCCCGTCCAGCTCGATCACCCGGGTCTCGGGGCCGCGCCACTTCGCAGCCCCGGCGTCGTCCCCCAGGTAGACGATCCGCCCGTCGTTGACCGCAAGGCTGCCCTCGACCCGGCCCGGTTCGGCCACCGTGTAGAACACCCCCCCGCTCAACAGCAGGTCGGCAACGTCCGCGGCGTGTGACGGCGCGGCGGGCACGAGCAGCAGGCCAAGGGCGATGAGAAGGCGCATGGTCGGCAGTGGCGTGGATGGCCACCTATTCTGCGGTGGTGGGCTGCAAATGCCAAGCCAGGGGGCGAAACTGCCGGGCGGGGGGGCGGCAGGGTGTGGTGAGGGGTGGTTGGAGGGCCGAGGGCGGCGGGTCAGCTTGGAGGGTCGGTGCGAGGGGCCGGCCGGGGCGGGGCCCGCCTGGGACCGGAGCCGGCCCTGAGGAACTCCGCGGGGGAGGGCCGGCTCCTCCTGTCCGCCTTAGCGCTGCACGGTCGGTTGATCCTCGATCGCCTGCGCAAGCGCTTGGCTCCAGGCCCCTGTCGCACCCCGCCCCGGCCGGCCCACACCAGGGGTCGCGGCTGACCCGCCGTCCTCGGCGGGCGCCCTGCGCCCGCCCAGCGAGAGGGAGAACAGAAAGCACCCGCGCCGCCGGCGCCACGCCAACCGTGCCGCGACCCTCGCGGACCGCCGGGCCGGCCGGAAGCGTCGCCACGCTCCTACTGCCCGGCTGGGGAGGCTTTACGGAATCGTGACCAGGCCGACCTGGACGCCGTTGGCCGGGTCGATCAGGAAGACCCGGCGCAGGCCGTCGGAGAGCCGGATGCCGAGCACCGCCAGCTCGCCGGCCGGCGTGCCGCCGAAGTTGGGCGCGATCTCGAGGTCGAGCGGCTGGAAGGCGGCGGGGAACAGCCGCCCGGCGATGAAGGAGCCGTCCGAGGCGTCCTTGATCGAGACCCGCACGTCACCGTCGGCCGGCCGCCAGCGCAGCACCGCCAGCTCGTCGGCCACCGGGCCGGCGTAGTGGCCGAGGGTCTCGAGATCGAGCGGCAGCCAGGCGAGCGGATGGCCGTAGAGCAGCTGGAGCGCGCCACTGGTGGCGTTGCGCACGAACACCCGCACCGCCCCGTCGCTGCCGCGCCGCCCGAGGATCGCCATCCGCGGCCCGCCGCCGTCGAAGTCGGGCACCACGGCCAGACCGCGCGGCTGGAAGGTGTGGGCGTTGTGGTACTGGGCCGCGGTGCCGCCGGTGGCGGCGTCCTTGGCGGAAACCAGCACCGCCCGGTCGGTGGCCCGCCGGCCGATCATCGCCAGCTCCTGTGACGGTCCCTGACCGACGTCCGGCTGCGCCACCAGCCCGAGCGGGAAGAAGTCCTTCGGGTAGTTGAAGGCGGCCACGGTGGTGCCGGTGCTGCCCTCGACCACCTGCACCCGCGGCCGGCGGTCGGAGCTCCGCCAGCCCAGCACCGCCAGCTCGGCGGCCGCGGTCTCGGTGAAGCTGTCAACGACCGCCAGGTGCAACGGCCGGAAGTCGGGGTTGAACGGATGGCTGCGCAACAGCATCCCCGACAGCGCGTCGCGCACGAACACCCGGACCGCGCCGTCGGATGGCCGCACCGCCAGGATGGCGAGCTCGGACGCCGGGGTGCCGGCGAAGTTGGGCATCACCGCCAGCGCCACCGCCTTGAAGTCGGGCTGGAAGGTAAGGGCGCGAATCAGGTCGCCGGTCTGGCCGTCGCGGACGACGATTCCCAGCGAGCCCGACTCCAGCACCGCCACCTCGGGGCTGCCGTTGCCGTTGACGTCGGGCACCATCTCGAGATCGACCAGCGCCAGGATCTGGGTGTCTTCGCTCGCCGCGTTGTTGGCGCCGTCGGGGTCGGGGGTGGCCGCCGAGACGCTGCCCTGGTTGGTGATCGTGCCGGCGACGGCCGGGTCCACGTAGACGTCGAAGCGGACCGGCAGCGAGCCGCCGGGCTGGATGTCCTCGAGCTCGCAGGTGAGCATCCCGCCCGTCTCGATGCACATCGGCGATCCCGGCTCGACCGACACGAAGAACACTCCCGCCGGGAGCGTGTCCTCGAGCACGACGTCGACTGCCACGCCGGGACCGTTGTTGGTGACGGTCAGCACGTAGGTCTGCGGCTGGCCGGCCATCAGCGGATCGAAGACGTCGGTCTTGACCAGCTCGAGGTCGGCCTCGGCGACGATCTCGACCGCGTAGTCCTCGACCTCGCCGTCGGCCGCGAAGCCGGTGAAGCCGAGCCCGCCGCCGGTGTCGAATCGGAAGCGCGCGAAGGTGGTCCCCGGCGGGACGTCGGCCGGCACCGCGACGCTCAGCGAGTTGACGCCGGCCGCCAGCGCCTGGTCGGTGAACACCTGGTCGCCCGCGTCGCCCCAGTCGCCGTTGGCGTTCCAGTCGATCCAGGCGTTGAGCAGACCCGCCACCGAGGCGGTCACCTCGACGGTCGCCGTCGTGCCGGTGGTCAGCGGATCGACGAAGGCGACCCCGTCCTCGTCGTCGAGGTCGGCCAGGTCGTCGCCGTCGGCGGCCGGGGTCGGCTGGCCGTCGATCTCGGCGTCGATGAGGGCACCGAGGTGCACCCCGCCGACGTCCACGTGCCGCGCCCCGTCGTCGGCAAACAGCGTCGGGTAGTCGGGCAGCGGCGCGTCGCCGAAGTCGAGGGTGAGCGGCGTGGTGTCGGTGCCCTGGTTGTCGGCCGGGTTCGGATCGGCGCCGTTGGCGCCGTCGTCGGCCACCGAAGCGGTGTTGGTGATCTCGAAGACCCCCGGCGTCACCGGGTTGTCCACCGTCACCGCGAAGGTCACCGAGGCGGTGCCGGCGCCGCCGCCCGCCAGCTCGCCCGGCACCATGTGCACGCAGACCGTCCCCGCCGGCGCGCCGTCGGCGCAGGACCAGACGCCGGCGCCGCCCGAGGCCGCCTCGTTGAAGGTGGTCTCGGCCGGCACTTCGTCGCTGATCTCGACGCCGGTGGCGCCCTGGCTGCCGTTGTTGACCACCTCGAGCGCGTAGGCGACGACGCCGCCCGGGAAGCTGGTGACGCCGCCGTCGTCCTTGGTGATGGCGAGGTCGGGCGCGGCCGCGACGTTGGTCGTCTCGCTAGTCGAGTCGTCGCCGGTGTTGACCAGCGGCGTGGTGGCGGTAACGCTCGCCTGGTTGACGATCGAGTCCACTCCGCCGGCCAGCACGGCGTCCACCGTCACCGTCACCGTGAACTGCCCGGTCGCGCCGGCGACGACCGTTCCCAGCGTGCAGGTCGGCACCCCGATGGGGTCCTCCGCGCAACCCGAGGTCGAATCGAGCGTCACCTCGGCCGGCAGGGTGTCGCTGACCACCACGCCCTGGGCGTCCGACGGCCCGAGGTTCTGCACCGCAACGGTGTAGACCAGGGTGCCGCCGGCGACCACCGGGTCGACGTCGTCGGACTTGGTGATCACCAGGTCGGCCTCCGCCAGCACCGTCGTGCCTTGGGTCGTCGAGTTGTTGGCCGAGTTGGGGTCGATCGTCGACGAAGCGACGCTCGCCTGGTTGGTGATGACCCCCAGCGTCCCCGAGTCGACGGTCACGTTGATGGCGTACTGGACCGGCACGCCCACCGCGACGTTCCCCAGGTTGCAGGCCGGCACCCCGGCCGGGTCGTTCATGCAGCCGACGGTCGAGACGAAGGTGACGCCCGCCGGCAGCGTGTCGGTCACCACCACGTTCTGCGCCGGTGACGGCCCGGCGTTCATCACCGTCACCGTGTAGCTCAGGGCGGTGCCGGCGATCACCGGGTCGGGCGAGTCGCTCTTGGCGATCGACAGATCGGCCGCCGGCTGGACGGCCGGCGTCGGGTAGTCCTCCACCTCGCCGTCGAGCGCCCGGCCGGTGGGCGCCAGCCCGCCGCCCGAGTCGAGGCGGAAACGCGCGAACGTCGTGCTGGTGACCGCGGTGGCCGGCACCGTGAAGTTCACCGTCTGCGCGCCGGCGACCACCGCCAGATCGGTGGCGATCTGCTCGGCCGGGCTCTCCCAGACGCCGTTCAAGTTCCAGTCGATCCAGGCGTTCAAGAGGCCCGCCGCCGCGGCGGTCACCTCCACCGTCGCCGGCTGCCCCAGCACCAGGGCGCTGGTGAAGACGACGCCGTTCTCGTCGTCGTTGCCGTCGACGTCGTCGCCGTCCGCCGTCGCCGCAGGCTGGCCGTCGGCCTCGACGTCGGGCTCGTCGCCAACCGGACCGAGGAAGAGCGTCGCGCCGCCCGCCGGCACGACGTGCCGCGCGCCGTCGTTGGCCAGCAGCGTCGGGTACTCGCCCGGGGTGGCCACCAGCGGGTCGGGGGCGTCGCCGTAGTCGGCGCTCTTGTAGTCGATCCCCTGGCTGGCCTGGTTGTCGGTCAGGTCCGGGTCGGTCTGGTCGAGGGCCGTGACCTCGGCGGTGTTGGTGATGAAGCCGTCGTAGCGGAGGACCTCCGAAGCAACTCCGAGGCTGGTGACGTAGAGGTTTCCGTCGGGGCCGAACCACAGGTAGTTCGGATTGGACAGCCCGCCACTGGCAGCGGGAACGAATGCGTCGATGAAGGCACCCGTGGATCCGTCGTAGCGCAAGACCTCCAAGGTCAGGAAGCTGGCCACGTAGAGATTGTCGTCTGGGCCGAAGTACAGGCCGACCGGGATGTCCAGCCCACCGCTGCCGGCGGCAACGAAAGCGTCGATGAACGCTCCCGTGGTGCCGTCGTATCGCAACACCTGGTCGGTGGCCTGACTGGTCACATAGAGGTGGCCGTCGAGGCCGAACGCCGGGTCGCCGGGTTGGCTGAGACCCCCGCTGCCGGTGCTCACGAAGGCGTCGATGAAGGCACCCGTCGCGCCGTCGTAGCGCAACACCTCGTCCGTGCCGATGCTGGCGAGGTAGAGATGCCGGTCGGGACCGAAGGTCAGACCTTCGGGGGTGATCAGCCCGCCGCTGCCAGCGGAGACGAAGGCGTCGATAAACGCCCCCGTCGTGCCGTCGTAGCGCAACACCTCGTTCGTGGACCGGCTGGAGACGTAGAGGTTACCGTCAGGGCCGAACACGAGGTCCCGCGGCCGATCCAGGCCGCCGCTGGCGGCGCTCACGAACACGTCGATGAACGCCCCGGTCGTGCCGTCGTAGCGCAGCACCTGGTCGGTGCCGTCGCTGGCGACGTAGAGATTGCCGTCGGGACCAAATGTCAGGCCTTCGGGGGTGGTCAACCCGCCGCTTCCCGCGCTCACGAAGTCGTCGATGAACGCCCCCGTGCCGCCCGGATCCCCCACCCCGGGATTGACCGTCGCGGTGATCTCGAGCGTCGCCATCGCGCCGACCGCCAGCGTCGTCATCCCGAAGTCCCAGACCCCGGTCAGGTCGTCGTAGGTCCCCTGGCTGGGGTTGTCGGAGACGTAGTCGAGGCCGGAGGGCAGCAGGTCGGTGATCTCGACGCCGGTGGCCGGCGACGGGCCGTCGTTGGTCACCTTGACGGTGAAGGTGACGGTCTCGCCGATGATCGGCATGAGCTGGTCGACCGACTTCTCGACCACCAGATCCGAGTCGGTGAGCACCGGCGTGGTGTCGTTGGCGGTGTTGTCGGCCGGGTTGGCCTCCTCGCCGGAGACGTCGGCGATCGTCGCCGTGTTGTCGAGCTCGGTCTGCCCGGCCGGGAAGGGATCGTCGACGTCGACCGCGAAGTCGACCGTCAGGCCGCCCACCCCGACGCCGATCGCGCCGGCCGCGTGGGTGCAGACCGTGCCGCCCGGGGCGCCGTCGGCGCACGACCAGACGCCCGCCCCGCCGCTCGCCGCCTCGTTGAAGGTCGAGCCGATGGGGACCGTCTCGGTGATGGTCACCGCGCCGGCGTCCTGGGTGGCGCCAGCGCCGTCGTTGCCGAAGGTGACCGTGTAGGTCACGGTGTCGCCCGGCATGGCGACGAAGCCGCCGTCGTCCTTGGCGATCGTGAGGTCGGGCGAGGCCGTGACGTCGGTCACCGTCGGATCGGCGCCGCCGCCGACGTCCGGGTCGTCGGTCAGCACGGTCGTGAAGTTGCCGGCCACCGAGCCCTGGTTGAAGACCTGCTCCACGCCGGCCGCCACCGGGCTGTCCACCGTCGCCTGGAAGGTGATCGTCAGCGTCTTGCCGGGCGGCAGCTCGCCGACGTTGAGCGAGACGTCCTGGGCCCGGAGACCGGCGGCGCCGGCGGCGGCCAGCGCCAGGACGACGAGCAGTAGCTTGCCGGTGCTAGCAGCCCGTGGTGCAAGTCCACCGGCCCGTCTGGCGGCGGGGCGAGGCCGTCTGCGGCGTTGCCGCTCCTCGACAATGGCTCGGCATTGCCTGCGTCGCGGCGCCTGGCATCCGGCCCCGCCGCGCTCGCCAGCCCACCCAGCGGACTTACACCACGGGCTGCTAGGGGCTTTGGCGTGGTCCCGGCGGGTCATGGCACGGACGACAGGCCCCCCGCGGGGGTCGCGTAGGGTCGCCCGCCAGGCACCTGCCCCGGCCGCCCCGTCAGGCCTGTTTGCGGCTTTGCCGACGCCGCGGATCCTACCCGGGCCGCGGCCCCCGCCGCAAGCGCGCTGCAGGCGCGCTACAGCCGTACGAAGAGCCGCCGGTACCAGGGCACGCCCTGCTCCCTGAGGTGGGCGCGCACCTCGCGCAGGTGCTCCTTGTCGTGCTGGCGGGCCAGCTTCTGGAGGAAGGCGGTGCCCTCGCTCTCGTGGCAGACCTTGTACTTCTTGCCGCTGCCGCACGGGCAGGGCTCGTTGCGACCCACCTTGGCGACGTGACGCGGCGCCGGCGCCCCCGAAAAGCCGGGCCAGACCACCTTCGAGTACATCTTGCGTCCGCGCGTCGCCATCGAGCCGCCTCCTCTCCTGAGGACCCGATTGTACCGCCGCGGCGGCCTGCACCGGGCCGACCTGCGCGCCCCCGTCTTGACCGGCCGCGGGCGGCGAGAGAAGATCGCCACCGTGCCGCCGGCGCCTCGCGAGCCGATGCCCTCCGCAGACGATCTCAGGCTCGAGACCTTCCAGCCCCATCTCGGCGAGACCTTCCGCCTGCGGCTCGAGGGCCTCCAGCCGCTCGCCCTCGAGCTGGTCGAGGCGCGGGGCGAGGGCGGGGACTCCGACAGCCGCGAGCCGTTCTCGCTGCTCTTCCTCGGACCGCCCGAGCCGGTGCTCGACCAGATGATCCGGCGGCTCGATCACGACCGGTTGGGCACGCTCCATCTCTTCCTCGTCCCGCTGGGGCCCGACCGCGAGCGGCAGGGCGTCCTCTACGAAGCGGTCTTCAGCTAGCTGGGGCGCCACTCCATCAGGTAGTAGATCCCCTGCTCCTCGAGCGGCTCGAAGCCGAGGCGCGCGTAGAGGCGCAGGGCCGGGTTGTTCCTCTCGACGTGGATGCGCAGCGGCTTGCCGGCCGCCCCGGCCTCCTCCTGGAGGTCGCGCAGGATGGCGCCTCCGATGCCGGCGCCCCGGGAGCCGGGAACCAGCGCGATGTCGATCAACCGGTGCTCGTCCGGCCGGCGGTCCAGGTAGAGCCGCCCGATCGGCCGCTCCCGCCGCTCGATCACCAGGTAGTCGGCGTCGGGAAAATGCTCCTGGTAGTAGCGGTGCTGGGCGTCGAACTGGAAGCGCAGGAACGACTCCTTCTGCTCGTCGCTCCAGGGCACCGGCGCCAGCTCCTCCTCGCGGGTCGAGGCATAGAGCCGGTAGAGGAACTCCAGGTCGCCGGCGGCCAGCGGCCGGAAGCTGACGGCGGTCGCCGGTGGCGCCGTGGTATCGATCACCCGCACCGTCCTGGGCACCGCATCGAGCTCGCGCTCGCTTGCGCCACGCGCCCCGTCAACCTAGCTCCGCGACGGGTAGAGCCCGACCAGGGCGATGATGAAGTTCATCACCAGGAAGGGCTGCACGTTGTTGTGGGCCTGGGTGCCGCCGGCGTTGGTCACCATCTGCGGCGACATGTCGACCAGCGACTGCGAGGTCAGATACGGGTTCGCTCCCACCGTCCGGGCGAAGGTGTTGCTGGCGGGCCCGGACGAGTTGCCCGGCAGCGGCAGGCAGCGCAGCGTGTGCGTGTGGTTGGCCATCTGCGCCTCGGTCAGCGTCACGGTTTCGGTACCGCCCTTCTGTCCCAGCCGGCGCGCGGTGAGGCCCGGGCCGCGGCCCGGGTGCATCGGCGCCCGGCCCTTGAGGTTGGGCAGCGCGGTGGTGGTCCGTCCGTCCCCGCCGTAGGTCGTGCCGATCAGCGAGAAGAGGGCCGTGTTCTGCGCGATGGGCAGCAGCTGGCCGTTGCAGAAGGCCCAGCCGCGCGGCGCGAAGTTGCCCGCGAAGATCCGGATCTCGGCAAGAAAAGGCTCTGACATGGCGACTCCCCCTCTACTGCCGACTCGGGTAGATCCCGACCAGCGCGATGATGAAGTTGACGCAGAGAAACGGCATCAGATTGATGTGCGACTGGCTGCCCCCGACCTTTCCGATCGCATCGGTCGACATGTCCTGGGCCGGGGCGCCGGTCTGGTAGAGGTCGAAGAGCGACGACTCGGCGGTCACCCGGTTGGCCGGGGCCGCCTTGTTGGCGACGCTGGTCGAGGCCTTGACGTCGTGGTCGTGGCTCGGCAGCTGGTTGACCGTGATCGTCTCCTCCTCGGTGCCGAACTTGGCGCCCAGGCGGCGCGGCGACAGCCCCGGCCCGGTCCCGGCGTGGATCGGAATCCGCCCGCGCATGTCGGGGAGTCCGAAGGTGGTGCGGCCGTCGCCGCCGTAGATCGTGCCCAGGAGTGAGAACAACGCGTCGTTCTGCGACACGGCGAGGAGCTGCCCGTCACAGAAGGCCCAGCCGCGCGGCGCGAAGTTGCCCGCGAACATCCGGATCTCGCCTACGAAAGGTTCCGACATCGTTCGCCTCCTCTAGTTCCGCGACGGGAAGAGCCCCTGGAGGGCGATGCAGAAGTTGACGACCAGGGTGGGCTGCATGTTGTTGTGCGCCTGCCCGCCGCCGACGTTGAGCAGCTCCCCGGAGTTCATGTCGACCAGGTTGGCCGGATCGACGTAGACCTGGTTCACCGAGTCGGCCAGCACGTTGCCCGCCGGGACCGGGATGGTGCCCGGGGCCGAAGAGGCCTTGGCCGGGTGGGTGTGCTGCGGCATCTCGGCCGCCGACAGAGTGTGGGTCTCCTCGCCGCCCTTCTGACCCAGGAGGTGGATGCTGCCGTTCGAGGAGCCGACGTGGATCGGCGTCCGGCCCCGCAGGTCGGGCAGCGCGAAGCTGGTTCGCCCGTCGCCGCCGTAGGTGGTGCCAAGCAGCGAGTAGAGGGACTGGTTCTGGCTGATGGGCAGGATCTGCCCATCGCAGAAGGCCCAGCCCCGCGGGGCGAAATTGAAGCCCACGATGCGGACTTCGGCCAGGAAAGGCTCTGACATCAACTCCCTCCTCTCTGGGTTGGTTTATCGCTCTCGTCGCCGAGTCGGGAACGGCGGGTCTAGGGCACCAGACACGCCGAGCCGCCGGCGGTGAAGGTGCCGGTGGCGAAGACGTTCTGGGCGGACATTGCCCCCGGCGTGGAGATCACGTTCTGGCCGTCGATGAAGCTCTCGACGGCCGCGGTGCCGCCGCCGCCGAAGTTGGGCAGGGTGAAGGTCGCCGCGCCCCCGCCGCTGGCGGACTGCTGGACGGTGACGCCGGCGAAGACGAAGAACGCCGTCAGCTCCTCGTTGACGATGGTGTTCGGCTCCAGGCCGGGGCTGCCGGGGCCACCGATGTCGGCGCACAGGTTGAGCGTCTCGCCGGCGGTGGCGGTCGCCGCCACGAAGACGCCGATCGAGTCCTCGAAGTTGAGGTCGTTGTCGCTCAGCGTCAGGTCGAGCGACGCCACGCCGTCGCGCGCCTGGGCGTCGATGCCGCCGTTGGTCACGCCGTGGACGACGTTCTCTTCGATCAGCACCCGCATGGCGGTGTTGCCCTGCGAGATGACGCGCACGGCGTTGCCGTTGGGGGTGCCCGAGTTGGAGACGCCCATGGTGCCGATCCGGTTGTTCCTCACCGTGGCGTGGAAGGTCGAGCCGGCGGTCGCCGAGGTCGCGGTGAAGAGATTGATCACCTGGCCGGCGCCCGAGCTGCCGTGGCCGGTCATGTCGTTGTTCTCGATCAGCGCCACGACGTCGCCGCTGAAGTTGTTGGTGAGATTCAGCGCCACGTTGTTGCTGGTAAAGGTGTTGACGTCGCCGGCGTTGGGGCCGCCGATGGTGATGTTGTGGGTGGTGTTGCGCTCGGCGTCGATCTGGATGGCGGTGGCGCGGATGTCCTGGAAGGTGTTGCCGCGGATGTCGAAGGTGATGTTCTTCGACACCGTGCCCCGCGAGGCGTAGTTGATGGCGTTGTTGCCGGGGGACGACGCGTTGTTGATCGCGAACAGGTTGCCGGTGACGGTGACGGTCGAGGTCGTCGCGTTGGTGTCGTTCAGCACCTCGACGTGGTCCTCGACGTTGCCCTGGAAGTGGCTATTGGTGAGGTTGACCGCGCCCGACAGCTCGCGGCCGCGCAGACCCTGCTCGCCGGCGGCGTCGCCGTGGTTGGTGAGCCGCGAGTTGTCGAAGGTGAAGCCGGCGACGTTGTCCAGGGCGATCCCGTGCGAGCCGCTGCCGTCGATCTGCATCGCCGCCAGCCGCACGTCCCGGGCGGCGTCGACGTCCACCCCCACCCCCGTCTTGGCCGAGATCGTGCCACCCGAGCAGTTGGCGGCGTTGCCCTTGCAGTCGCCGCCCGAGCCGGTCACCGAGAAGAAGCTGCCGGTGATGGTGCCGGTGCTGTTGAGCCGGATGCCGGGGCTCGCCCCGCCGCTGGAGGAGACCCTGAGGAAGGTCGCGCCGCTGGCGCCGATGTTGGTGTTCTGGATGTCGACGCCGCTGCCGGTGCCGGCGGTGACCGCCGCGTTGCCGGTGACGTTCAGCGTGCCGCCGCCGTCGGCCTGGAAACCGATGCCGGTCGTGCTGTTGATCGTGTTGGTGCCGCCCGAGACGTCGAGGTCGATGCCGCCCGAGACGTCGATGCCGTTGCCGCTGGTGGTGTCGACGTCGAGGCCACCGTTGGTGAAGGCCAGGGAGTGACCGCTGCTGCCGCTGATGGTGACCGCGTTGCCGGCGCCGGTGTTGACGATCTTGCTGCTGCCGCTCAGCGTCGTGCTGCCCCCGGTGTTGCCGGAGAGGCTGATGCCGGTGCCGGTGTCGTTGACGTTTCCCGACAGGACGATCGCGTCGCCGCTGCGCCCGCTGACCTCGACCGACCGCGCCGCCGTGTTGGTGATCGAGCCGGCGTAGGTGACGTTGCCGCTGCCGCCGGCGACGTCGAAGGCGTTGCCGGTGGCGTTCGTGATCGAGCCGCCGGTGGCGGTGAAGCCGCCGGTCACGGTGTCGAGGTTGATCCCCTTGCCCGGGCTGCCGGCCGAGGTGAGGGTCGTGAAGGTGCCAGCGTTGAGCGTCGTGCCGGTGAGGTCCAGCGCCGCGCCGCCGTTGGCGGTGAGGCTGTTGGTCGAGCCGCCGACGTTTAGGGTGCTGGCTCCCGAGCGCAGGCCGAAGCCGCCGTCGGTGGTCACCGACAGGCTGTCGAAGGTGAAGCTGGCACCCGTGTTGCCCGTCAGCAGGTCGATGCCGTTGGCCGTGTTGCCGGCGCCCACCATGGTGTCGGTCACGGTCGTCGGGCCGAAGTCGAAGGCGGTCGAGGCGGAGCCCTGCACCAGGATGCCGGTGGTGTCCGGGTTCTGCACCACCGTCGCGCTGTCGACCGTGATCGGGTCGGAGATCGTGTCCAGCCGGATGCCTTCGGTCGGGCTGGTGCTGGAGGTGAGGCTCGAGAAGGTCCAGCCGGTGCCGAGGTCGGTGTTGGTGACGTCGAGCGCCGGGCCGCCGGTGGCGGTGATGGTGTTGGTCGAGCCGCCGATGTTGACGGTGCCGCTGCCGTTGCCCACCAGGCCGGCGCCGTTCTCGGTGGTCGACGACAGGCTGCTGAAAGTGAACGTCGCGGCGCCGCTCGACGCCAGGTCGATCCCGGCGTCGGCGCCGCCGGCGTCGCCGGCGTTGGTGATCGTGGTGGCGCCGAAGTCGAAGCTGGCGCCGGCCGAGGTCGCGACCCGGATGCCGGTGTCGGTGGGGTCGTCCAGGTTGGTCGTCGTCGCGGTGAGCGAGCCGCCGACGTTGCGCAGATGGATGCCGTGGCCCGAGCTGGACAGCGAGTCGAGGGTGCCGAAGGTCATCGCCAGGGTGCCGCCGTCGACGTCGAGGGCGGCGCCGCCCGAGTCGGTGACGTCCACCTCGTCGACGGTGACCGTGCCGACGCCGGTGCCGAAGAGCGCCGCGCCGCTCGACCCGGCGATGTTCAGGCCGCGGATCGTGTTCTCGGAGGCCAGGTCGATGCCGTTGCCGGCGACGTGGGTCATCACCGGACGGCTGGTGGCGGTCTCGATGGTCTGGCCGCCCACCACCAGGTCGACGCCCGAGCCGATCAGGTGCTGGCCGTCCTTCTTGATCAGGCCCTGGTCGTTGTTGAGCGTGGTGCCGTCGCCCTCGCGCAGGCGGATGAAGTGGCCGGCCGAGGAGGCCGTCTCGGCCTGCTTGAGCGAGCTGAAGGGGTCGGCGAAGGTGCCCGAGCCGCAGGGGTGCGGCGAGCAGGCGTCGTTCTCGACGAACCAGACGATGGCGTCGAGGGTGATCACCACCGCGGCGCTGTCGGTCTCGGCCTCGTCGTCGGCCACCGAATAGCTGAAGCCGTCTACGCCCTGGAAGCCCGGCGGCGGCGCGTAGGTGAAGGAGCCGTCGGCGGCGAGGGTCGCGGTCCCGCCCTGGGCGGTCGGGATCGCCCCCGTCGTGGTGACCACCAAGGAGCTGGGGCCCAGGTCGTCGAGGTCGACGTCGTTGCCCAGCACGCCCGGCGCCGCCACCGTGATGTCGACGTTGCCGACGCCCGAGAAGGCGTCGTTGCGCGCCAGCGGCGAAGTCTTGACCGAGCCGGGGACGATGGTGACGTTGGCGTCCAGGGTCTCGTTGAACGTCACCCCCTCGCCCTGGCCGCCGGTGTTCTGCACGGTCGCCTCGAAGGTGATGGTGTCGCCGGGAGCGGCCGGCGTGCCCGGCTGATCGGCCTGCAGCGCGACGATCGTCGGCGCGGCGGTGTCGAGGTTGCCCGCCGAGAAGGAGAGCGCCGAGCCGGCGTTGACGCCCGAGCCGCGCACCAGCAGGCTGATCGCCCCGACGTCGGTGAAGTCGGCGCCGCTACCCCCGGGGTCGGCCACGAAGCCGCCGAACGGGAAGAAGAAGTCGGTCGCCGCGCCGACCGACGGCAGGACCTGTGCCGAGGTCGAGAAGTCGGTGGCGTTGGTGTAGACGGTGAGGACGAGCTCGAGGCCGGCGTCGGCGCTGTCGACCGTGAAGCGCAGGGTGCTCTGGGTGCCCCCGGCGGTGAGGTCCGCGTTGCCGAGGCCGCCCGCGTCCAGGTTGTTCGGGTCGCTGTCCGCGTCCCAGGTGACCAGCACCCTGGCATCCGAGTCCGCCGCCGTGTCGAACAGCAGCGAGCCGCCGGTGACCTCGGTCGACACCGGCCCCGTCCCCCCGGCGATCCAGGTCAGGAACAGGTCGCGCGTGCCGCCGATCATCCCGGCGCCGGCCTGGCTCGAGCCGTCGGTGTCGCCCGGGCTGTCGGGCGGGTCCTGCAGCTGGAGCTGCGCCTGCGCCTCGCTGAAGTCGTCGATGAGGACCTGGGCGTGGGCCGGACCGACGGCCCCGGCGGCGAGCAGGCAAGCCAGCACGAGACCGGCCGCGGCACGCCGTAACGCCGGGGACTGGGCTTCGCGACCCAGGGCCTCTCTACCCCGGGCCTCTCCACCCCAGCGAGCGCGGCTCCGCATCGACCTGCTTTCTCCGGTGCCCTTACCCGTCAAAGCCCCAGCCTCCCATCACCGACGCCCTCTCGGGCTTCCCCGCTTGCAGCGAGCACGACCCGTTCCCCCCCGCCCGCACCGGAAACCCTCTCCTGTCCCCGCCGCCGCTGCACCCTGGCCGTCCCTGCGTGGCGGGGAAGATAGCACAGCCCGGCCGGGCGGCCGCAACACCGGCGGCCCTGCCGCTACAATCCACACCCGTGCGGGTCTTCTTCTCCAACCTCGGCTGCAAGCTCAACCAGGCCGAGCTCGAATCGCTGGCCCGCCGCTTCGTGGCCGCCGGCCACGCCATCGCTCCCTCACTGGCCGAGGCCGAGCTGCACGTGGTCAACACCTGCACGGTGACCCACCTGGCGGCCCGCGACTCGCGCAAGCTGGCGCGCCGCGGACGGCGGCTGGACCCGGGGCTCCGCACCGTGCTGACCGGCTGCTACGCCACCGCCGAAGCCGCCGCGGCGGCGGCGCTCGAGGGCGTCGACCTGGTGGTGCCCAACGAGGAGAAGGAGCGACTCCTGGACCGCGTCCACGAGGCCTTCCCCGAGGCGCTGCCCGCGCCACCAGGGGGCGAAGGGCCGGTGCCGGTACCCCACCTGCCAGTGCCCTACGTGCCGCTCGAGTTCGGCAACGCCCGCGCCCTGGTCAAGGCCGAGGACGGCTGCAACATGCGCTGCGCCTTCTGCATCATCCCGCTGACCCGCGGGCGGCAGAGAAGCCGGCGGCTGCCCGAGGTGGTGGCCGAAGTCCGGGCGCTGGCCGCCGGCGGCTTCGCCGAGGTGGTGGTCACCGGGGTCCAGATCTCGGCCTACCGCTGGCGCGGCGCCGGGCTCTTCGAGCTGGTCGCCGCGCTGCTCGACCAGACGCCCGTCCGGCGCCTGCGGCTCACCTCGATCGCCCCCTGGCAGTTCGATCGGCGGCTGCTGGGGCTGTTCGCGGGCGGCCGGCTGTGCCGCCACTTCCACTTCTCGCTCCAGAGCGGCGCCGACGCCGTGCTGCGCCGGATGCGGCGGCCCTACGCCCGGCGGCAGTACGCCGCTCTGCTGGACGAGGTGCGGCGGGCGGTCCCGGGGGTGGCGATCACCACCGACCTGATCGTCGGCTTCCCCGGCGAGACCGAGGCCGAGTTCGAGGACGGCCTCGCCTTCGTCGAGGAGATGGCCTTCGCCAAGGTCCACGCCTTCCCCTACTCGCCGCGCGAGGGCACCGAGGCGGCGGCGATGCCCGGCCAGGTGCCGCCGCCGGTCCGCCGGGAGCGCATGGACCGCGCCCTCCAGGTCGCCCGCACCGCCGAGCACGACTTCGCGCGCTCGCAGCTCGGCGCCACCCTCGAAGTGCTGTGGGAGCGCCGGAGCAGGGACCGCTGGCTGGGCACCACCGACAACTACCTGCGGGTCTGGGTCGGCGCCGACGAGGACCTCGCCGGCCGGCTGACGCCGGCACGACTGATCGCCTTCGGGGCCGACGGCGTGCGCACCCGGCTGGCTTTCGACGCGGCGGCGGCCGGCGACCGGGCCGCGGAGCCGGGCAGCCGGCCGGTGAGCGATTCCGCCGCCGCCGGTCTCGCCGGCCGGCGCTGAGGAGCGCGCCATCCCCACCGCCGCAGCCAGCCGCCAGGAGCTCCTCGCACCCGAGGAGATCGCCGACCGCCTGGAGCGGCTGCTCGAGCGTTCGACCGCCGACGAGACCGAGCTGGTCTGGCTGGAGGCGGGCCGCCGCCGGGCGCTCGCCCAGGGCCGGCGGACCGATTTCGCCGAGACCCGCGAGCGCACGATCCTGGTGCGGGTCATCGACCACGGCCGGGTCGGCAGCCACCGCACCGGCACCGCCGAGCCCGGCGAGCTGGAGAGCGCCGTGCGGCTGGCGGTGGCCCAGTCGCGCAGCCGCGAGCCGCTGCCCGGCCTGCGCCACATCCCGGCCGACGAGACGCCGCTGGTGGTCCCCGGCCAGCTCTACGACCGGCGGCTCACGCGGCTCGGCCGCCGGCGCTCGGCCGAGCTGCTGGGCGGCCTGCGCCGCCGCCGCGAGCGGCTCGAGCTCACCTGGCACGACGCCCGGGTGGCGGTCTTCAACAGCCGCGGCGTGCGACGCCAGATCGAGGTCACCGCCGCGGCGCTCGGGGCCCGCTGCGGCCGCCGGCCGGGGGCGGGGCGCGCCGTGGGCGCCGCCCGCCGGCTGCGCGACCTGGAACCCGAGGCCATCGTCGCCCGCGCCCAGGCCCGGCACGCCACGGGGACGGCGGCCGAGCCGCCGGCCGGACCGCTGCCGGTGGTGCTCTCGCCCGAGGCCACCGCTCAGCTCTTCGACCTGCTCAATCGCGTCGCCTTCTCGGCGGTGGCCTACTACGAGGGCAGCTCGTTCCTGCGCGAGCACCTCGGGGTCCAGGTCTTCGACCGTGCCGTCGGCCTGCGCGACGACGGCACCGACGCGGCGGGTCTGCCGTTCCCCTTCGACCTCGAAGGCACCGCCAAGCGGCCCGTCGAGCTGATCGCGAAGGGCACCCCGAAGACGCCGGCGCTCGACCAGCGGCAGGCGGCGGTGGCCGGCCTGCCGCCCACCGCCCACGCCATCGCCGGCGCCGACGCCCGCGCCCTCAACCTGTTCGTCGAGGCCGGCGAGCTGGGCGACGAGGAGCTGATGGCGGCGGCAGACGGCGGACTGTGGATCGGCTGGCTGGACCACCTCGAATGCTTCGAGCCCGGCCGGGCGCAGATCCGCGCCCGCGCCGGCGGGGTGCGCCGGATCGCCGGCGGCCGCCTGGCGGCCGGGGTCCCGGACCTGGTCTGGGAGGACAGCCTCCTGCGGGCCTTCTCGAGCCTGCTGGGAGTGAGCCGGGAGACCCTCCTGGTGCCGGCCGGCGACGGCTACCTGGGCGCCGTCCGCGCCCCGGGGCTGGCCATCTCGGGCGCCGAGCTGGTGGTGGCGGGCTAGCCGGCGCCGCCGCTCAACCCTGCCGCCGCAGGAGCACCAGCGTCTGGTCGTCGGCCTGGCTGCGGCCGCAGGCAAAGCCGGTGACGGCGCGCTCGACGGTCTCGACGACCTCGCCCAGGGGACGCTCCGCCGCCGCGCCAAGCCGCTCTTTCAAGCGGCCGACCCCGAACTCCTCGCCGTCCGGCGAGACGCACTCGGTGATGCCGTCGCTGTACATGCACAGCAGGTCGCCCGGCGCCAGCGCCACCGACCCCGCCTGGTAGGCGCTGCCGGCGAAGATCCCCAGCGGCAGTCCGCCCACCGGCAGCTCCTCGACCGCGCCGCCGGCGCGCAGCAGCAGGCCGGGGTTGTGACCGGCGTTGACGAAGCGCAGCTCGGCCCGCGCCGGGTCCAACTCGGCGGCCAGCAGGGTGACGAACTTGTTGGGGGCGGTGGCCTCGGCGAGGTGCTGGTTGAGCCGGCCCGCCAGCTCGGGCCCGAGCGGTGCGCGGTCGGCCAGCAGCCGGATGCCGGCGTGCACCGTCGACACCATCAGGGCGGCGGGCAGGCCCTTGCCGGCGACGTCGGCGAGCACCGTCAGCACCCGGCCCTCCGGCGACCGGAGCAGGTCGTAGTAGTCGCCGCCGACGTGCTGGGCCGGGCGGCTCCACCCGGCCAGCTCGAACCCCTCGACCACCGGCGGCCGTTCCGGCAGCAGCCGTCGCTGGATCTCGGCGGCCAGCTCCAGCTCGCGCTCGAGGCGCTCCTTCTCCAGCGCCTCGCTGTGCAGGCGGGCGTTCTCCAGCGCGATCGCCGCCTGGTTGGCGAGCAGCGACAGGGTGCGGCGGTCGGCGCTGCCGAACGGCCCGACGCCGGTGCGGCTTTCCTTGTCGCCGACCACCAGCAGGCCGCGAGGCCGGCCGTCGGCCTCGATCGCCACCTGGAGCACGTGACCGGCGCCGGGCAGCAGCAGCCGATCCGGCTCGCGGGTTTCCGCGGCCGGGCTCGCCCCATCGCCGACCTCGCTGCCGCCGGGCCCGCTGGCGCCGGGCTCGCCGTCGCCGGCCGGCGTGCCCAGCAGCTCACCGGGATCCAGCCGCGCCGGCGCCGCGCCGCCGAAAGTCTCCTGCAGCACGTACTCGCCGTCCCGCAGCAGGTAGAGCGCGCCGCGACGAGCGTCGAGCAGCGAGACGGCGCGCAGCAGGATCTCCTCGCCCAGCCGCTCGGGATCGAGGGTCGAGGCGATGGCCAGCCCGACGTCGTACAGCGCCTGCAGCTCGACGCCGCGGTAACTGGCCTCGAAGCTGCGCCGCCGCAGCCGGCCGTGGAGCGTCGCCGCGCGCTGGGCGGCGGCCAGCGCCAGCAGCAGGCTGCCGCCGGGCGGCGGACCGCCGCCCGCCTCGTAGAGCAGGCGGCCGCCCGGCAGCGCCAGGCTCTCGAACCTGGTGGGCTGCCGTCGCCCCAGCGTCGCCGGAAAGCTCGCGGCGCCGACCGCCGCCTGCAGCTCCAGCCGCTTGCCGGCCCGCCCGTAGACCGCCGCCGCCGCCAGGTCGAACTGGCGGGTCAGCAGCTCCAGCACCCGCAGCAGCAGCAGGCGATCGCCGCCGCGCCCGGCGGCCGCCGTCAGGATCTCGTCGACGGCCGTGGGCTCGGCGACCGGCGGCCGGGAGAGGCTCACGGCGGCGCTCAGTCGGTCAGGGCACCGACCGCTTCGTCGAGGTCCTTGAAGATCCGCGCGTACTGCGCCAGACCCATGATGTGGAAGGTCTTCTCGATGGTCGGCGTCAAACAGCAGAAGGCGAGCGTGCCGTCGATCTCGAGCATCTTCTCGATGATCTCGATGAGGATCGAGATGCCGATCGAGTTGACCAGCTTGGTGCCGTGCAGGTTGAGGACCAGGGCCTTGTGGCCGGCGCCGATCAGCTCGTCGGCGGCGCGAGCGATCTCCTCGCCCCCCTGGTTGTTGATGTAGCCCTCGGTGTAGATCACCGCCAGGCGGTCCTGGCGGTCGACGGTCAGCTTCAAGGTCTCGCTCATCGCTTCTCCGTCAGCGGAGCTTTCGCATCACCACGGTCGTGCCGTTACGACCGGAGTGAATCTCCACCTCGTCCATCAGCCCCCGGATGATCTTGAGTCCCCAGCCGCGCTTGCGGGCTGCCCACAGCTTCTCTTCGATACGCGGCTCTTCGACGTCGTCGGGCGAGAAGCCGACGCCGCTGTCGCGGATGGTGATCTCGAGCTTTTCGGGCTCCTCCGAGCCCAGCACGGCGAAGTTGAGGTGGACCTTGTGGTCGGCGGCGTGGCTGTGCTCGAAGCTGTTGATGCAAGCCTCCACCACCGCCATTCGCACCTCGTCTATCTTATCGGAGCTCATCTCCATGAACTCGGCCAGCGCGGTCGCGGTCTTGCCGGCCGCGATCTCCATGTCCGGCACCATGGGGAGGACCAGACTGACCTCCCGAAGGATGGCGTCGCTCGCCATGACTCGGCCCGGCGCAGCTGCCGGCCCGGCCTAGAAGGCCAGGTAGAGCTGCAGCAGGTAGATCACGATAGGCTGGATGAGGTCGTTCGCCAAGAGCCAGCCGAAAGCTAGCACGGAGACCGCCGTCGCCAGGGCCTCGACCGGCACCTGGGGGACGGAGATCGCTTTGCGAATCGCCTGCAGCATGAAGGTCTCCCTGGTTGCCAGTAGCAGGGAGCAAGCCCGCTGCCAGCCGCCGACGACGCCGGCCGGGGCCGGCCAACCCGTTTGGTATCAGCAGCTTGGGGCCGGGAGGCCGTTCCTGGAGTGCCCTTCCGAAGATGCGACGTCTTGCCGCATCTCCAGGCTTCCTGCTCCCGAGCAGCAACGACAAACGGCCAGGAAGGCTTGATTTACCGTGAACCGGGGCAATTTGCCGCAGAAGGCGGCAAATTGCCGCAGCTCTCAGAACCCGCGCCGCTGGAGGGTCCGCCGGTCCACTCCGAGCAGCCGCGCCGCGCGGCTCTTGTTGCCGCCGGTCATCTTGAGGATGCGGGCGATGTGCCGCCGGCTGACGGTCGCCAGGTCCAGGGCCTCCGGGCCGGTGCCCGGTTCGGTCTGACCCAGCAGCGAGCGCACCAGCTCGGGGCCCACCACCCCGGCCGCGAGCGACACCGCCGCCTCGATCACGTTCTGGAGCTCGCGGACGTTGCCCGGGAAGGGCTGGGCCATCAGCAGGGCGATGGTCTCGGGGGGAAAGCGCGGCACGGCGATCCCCTCGCGCTCGCAGAACTCGCTGGCCAGGTGGCGGACCAGCCGGGGAACGTCCTGGCGCCGGTCGCGCAGCGGCGGGAGCTGCACCTCGACGCCCTTGAGCCGGTAGTAGAGGTCCTCGCGGAAGCTGCCCTCCGCGACCATCTTCTCGAGGTCGCGGTGGGTGGCGGCCACCAGCCGGACGTCGATGCGGATCGGGTGGTGACCACCCACCCGCACGATCTCGCGCTCCTGGAGCGCCCGCAGCAGCTTGACCTGCAGCGCCGGCTGCATGTCGCCGATCTCGTCCAGCAGGAGCGTGCCGCGGTGGGCCAGCTCGAGCTTGCCGCGGCGCGCCTCGACGCCGGTCGCCACCCCGCCCTCGATGCCGAACAGCTCGCTCTCCAGGAGGCTCTCGGGCAGCGCCCCGCAGTTGACCGCGACCAGCGGCCCGGAGCGTCCCGACAACAAGTGCAAGAGCTTGGCGACCAGCTCCTTGCCGGTGCCGCTCTCGCCACGGATGACGACGCTGACGCTGCGCGGCGCCACCCGCTCGATCATCTCCAGGGCGCGGCGCATGCCGGGGGCGTCGGCCACCAGCCGGCGCCCGCCCACCCGGTCGGCGAGCCGACCCTTGAGCGCCTTGTTCTCCTCCTGCAGCCGTTCGCGCTGGGCCTCGAGGTCCTCGACCTGGCGCGCGCCCTCGAGCGCCACCGCCGCCAGCGCCGCCACCGACTCCAGGAAGCGGCGGTCGTCGGCCGAAAAGCCCGCCTCCTCGCCGCCCCGCGCCTCGCGGTCGAGCACGGCCAGATACCCCAGATAGACGCCGCGCCGGGCCAGCGGGGTGGCCAGCAGTTCGCGGTAGGGCCGCCGCGCCAGCACCCCGTCGCGGCGGCTCACCGGCTGCCCGGCGGCCAGCAGCTCGCGCCACAGCGGCGCCTCGGCCAGCTCCTCGGCCGAGGGTGCGCCACCCTGCCAGCCGACGCTGGCCGCCGCCCGCACTCCGGCGGCGTCGCGGGTCAGCGCCACCCCCGCCGCCGGGTCGAGCACCGCGCACAGCCGGCCCAGCAGCTCATCGGCCAGCTCCTGCTCGGGCCGGTGGGCGTGGAGCGCCAGCGCCAGGTCGTAGAGGGTCTCGAGCCGCAGGATGCGGCGCTTCTCGGCGAAGCTGCTGGTCGGCCGGTCCATCGGGGGCCCCGTTGCGGAGAAACCGGCGCCCACGATAACCGATCCCGCCGTCGCGCCGCGCTCGCCAGCCGACCCGACCGACTTCCACCACGGACTGCTAGGCGCCGCGCGCCCGCCGCAGGGCGCGCCGCAGGTAGCGCCCGGTGTGGCCGCGCTTGAGGCGGGCCACCCGCTCGGGCGGACCCGCGCCGACCAGGCGGCCGCCGGCGTCGCCGCCCTCGGGGCCCAGGTCGATAATCCAGTCGGCGGTCTTGACGACTTCCAGGTTGTGCTCGATGACCACCACCGTGTTGCCCTTCTCGACCAGATTCGAAAGCAGCCTCAGCAGCTTGCCGACGTCGTCGAAGTGGAGCCCGGTGGTGGGCTCGTCGAGCAGATAGAGGGTGCGGCCGGTCGAGCGCTTGCACAGCTCGCGGGCCAGCTTGACCCGCTGCGCCTCGCCGCCGGAGAGCGTCGTCGCCGGCTGCCCGAGATGGATGTAGCCCAGCCCCACCTCGTCGAGCGTCGACAGGATGCGCCGGATCGGCGGGATGTTGCGGAAGGTCTCGCGGCCCTGCTCGACGGTGAGGTCGAGGATCTCGGCGATGTTGAGCCCCTTGTAGGTCACCGCCAGGGTCTCGCGGTCGTAGCGCTTGCCGCCGCAGACCTTGCAGGTGACGTAGATGTCGGGCAGGAAGTGCATCTCGATCTTGATCTGGCCGTCGCCCTTGCAGGCCTCGCAGCGGCCGCTCTTGACGTTGAAGCTGAAACGCCCCGGCTTGTAGCCGCGCATCCGCGCCTCCGGGGTCTTGGCCATCAGGCTGCGGATGTGGGTGAAGACGCCGGTGTAGGTGGCCGGGTTGGAGCGCGGGGTGCGGCCGATCGGCGTCTGGTCGATGGCGATCACCTTGTCGAGGTGCTCGAGGCCGTCGATCGCCCGGTGGCGCCCGGCGCGGTCGGCGGCGCGGAAGAAGTGCCGCGCCAGGGCGCGGTAGAGGATGTCGTTGACCAGGCTGCTCTTGCCCGATCCGGAGACCCCGGTGACGACGATGAACAGCCCCAGCGGGAACTCGACGTCGAGCCGTTTCAGGTTGTTGTGAGCCGCGCCGCGCACCCGCAGCACCCGCTCGCCGGGCGGCCGGCGCCTGTCGGGCACCGGCACCTGCCGCTCGCCGCGCAGGTAGAGCCCGGTCAGCGAGGTGCCGTTGGCGGCAATCTCCTCGGGGGTGCCCTGCGCCACCACCTCGCCGCCGTGGATCCCCGCCCCCGGCCCCAGGTCGATCACCCAGTCGGCGCTGCGGATGGTCTCCTCGTCGTGCTCGACCACCAGCACCGAGTTGCCGAGGTCGCGCATTCCCGCCAGCGTGGCCAGCAGCCGGGCGTTGTCGCGCTGGTGGAGCCCGATCGAGGGCTCGTCGAGCACGTAGAGCACTCCCATCAGCTTGCTGCCGATCTGGGTGGCGAGCCGGATGCGCTGACTCTCGCCGCCCGACAGCGAGGCCGCCGCCCGGTCGAGGCTGAGGTAGCCCACCCCGACGTCCTCCAGGAACCCCAGCCGGTCGGCGATCTCCTGCACCACCTTGGCGGCGATCGCCCGCTCCCGCTTGTTGAGCTTCAGCTTGCGGAAGAACTCGCCCATCTCGCCCACCGTCCGCGCCGACAGCCGGTCGATCGCCTCGCCGCCGACCGTCACCGACAGCGCCTCGGGTCGCAGCCGCCGGCCCTTGCAGGCCGGGCAGGTGTGGACCGACATGTACTTCTCGATCTCCTGGCGCACCGCCGCCGAGTCGGTATCCTTGTAGCGGCGCTCGAGCAGCGGGATGACGCCCTCGTAGCTGCCCCGCCACTGGTAGCTCGAGCGCCGGCCGGACAGCTCGAAGGTCATCTCGCGGTCGCCGCTGCCGTGGAGGATGACCTTGCGGGCGGCCGCCGGCAGCTGCCGCCACGGGACGTCGAGCGAAAACTCCAGCTCCCGGGCCAGGGTCTCGATCATCCGCATCCGCCACGACCGCGAGCCGGCCGGCCACGGCGCGATGGCGCCGTCGGCGATCGAGCGCTCGGGATCGGCGACCACCTTGTCGGGGTCGACCCCCATGTGGGTGCCCAGGCCCGAGCACGAGCCGCAGGCGCCGTAGGGGCTGTTGAACGAGAACAGCCGTGGGGTGACCTCGGCCAGGCTGGTGCCGCAGTCGGCGCAGGCGTAGCTCTGCGACAGGGTCTCCTCGGGCAGCCCGCCGGGGGCCAGCACCACCAGGCCGTTGCCCACCTTGAGCGCCGTCTCCAGCGACCCCGCCAGCCGCTGCTCGATCCCCGGCTTGACGATCAGCCGGTCGACGACGATGTCGATCGAGTGCTTGCGGCGCTTGTCGAGCCGCGGCGGCTCGCCGGTGAGGTCTACCAGCTCGCCATCGATGCGCGCCCGCACGAAGCCCTCACGCACCATCTGGGCGAGCTGCTTCCTGTACTCGCCCTTCTTGCCGCGGACGTAGGGCGCGTAGAGCACCAGCCGGCTGCCGCTGGGCAGCCGCATCGCCCGGTCGACCATCTGCTGGACGGTCTGCGGGCGGATCTCCTGGCCGCACCTGGCGCAGTGCGGCACCCCCACCGAGGCGTAGAGCAGCCGCAGGTAGTCGTGGATCTCGGTCACCGTGCCCACGGTCGAGCGCGGGTTCTTGGAGACCGACTTCTGCTCGATCGAGATGGCCGGCGACAGGCCCTCGATGGAGTCGACGTCGGGCTTCTCCATCTGCTGGAGAAACTGCCGGGCGTAGGCCGACAGCGACTCCACGTAGCGCCGCTGCCCCTCGGCGTAGAGGGTGTCGAAGGCGAGCGACGACTTGCCCGAACCGGAGACCCCGGTGATCACCACCAGCCGGTTGCGGGGGATCTCGAGATCGAGGTTCTTGAGGTTGTGCTCGCGGGCGCCGCGGACGACGATCGACTCCATCGCAGCGCGCCAATCTAGCAAAGCCGATTCGCGCCACGGGCCAGGCGGGGGCGCCGGCCGGCGCCGCCGCTGCGACCGCGCAGGGAAGGCCCCTTATCGCCCGGACGGGCGCACCGTGGTGACGCGCACCACCTTGGTGCGGAGCGTCGCCGGCGGACGGACGATCGCCCGGCCGCCGCGGTTGGCGGCCAGCCGCGCCGCCCGCCTGAGCTGGCGCGGCCCCGGGATGCGGAGCGCCTTGCGCAGGTTGCGCCAGGCCCGGCGGCTGAAGACGAAGGGCTCGCCGGCGACCGGTACGCCCACGCCGGTGCCCGGCAGCCGGCCCTCGTCGCCGAAGACGAAGCGGCCGAGGTCGACCGGCTGGATGGCGGCGCCGAAGGTGCGGTTGATCTCCTCGATGAAGGCGTTGGCCACGATGGCGTAGCCGAGCGGCGCCGGGTGGACGCCGTCGTAGGAGAACAGCCCGCCGGTCAGGAAGTCGGCGCCGTAGCCGATGCCGCCCAGCTGGAAGCCGTCGGCCACGATGGCGGCGAAGATGGCGTTGGCGTCGACCAGCCCCGCCCCGGCCAGGTCGGCGACTGCTCGGATGTGCTCGTTGTATGCCCCCACCCGCTCGCCGATGACCTCCGCCTCGTCGGCGTCGAGGACCACGCCGTTGGGCAGCGGCTGGCCGTTGCCGCCCAGCGCCGCCGGGATCCCGAAGCCCTGGGCCAGCAGAGGGGAGGCGGTGAGCAGCACGAAGTCGTCGGGCCCGAGCGGACCCGCCGTGCCGTCGCCGCGGGTGCCGAGCAGGAAGACCGGCTGGCCGTCGATCACCACCGGCTGGCCGGTGCCGGGATCGACCACCACCGGCGGGATGGTGGTGACGAACGGGATCGAAGTGACGCTGGGAACGGTCGCCGCCGCCCACTGGACGCCGAAGCCGGAAAGGACCCCGGCGATCCGCGAGAAGTCGGCCCGGAAGTCGGCCAACGGGGTCAGCGTCACGCCGTCGAGCACGATGCCGGTGGTGGCGGCGCCCAGCGCGTCGTTGTTGCCGATCCACAGCGTGGCGAAGGTCGGCTGCAGGAACACCGCCTGCTCGAGCTGGGTGCCCAGCCCACGCAGCACCAGGTCGATGATCGGGTTGCCGGTCACGGTCTCGATCACGTCGGCGACCCGGAAGCCCGGCACCGCCAGGTTGTCGTAGGGGCGCTGCAGCAGCAGGTTGAGCGGATCGCCGGTGCCCGGCTCGGGGCCGATCACCAGCGGCGCCAGGCTGCGCAGTACCAGCACCCCGGGGGCGCCGGGGTGGCCCACCAGTGGCTGCTCGAAGCCGGCGGCGCGGCCGTTGACCTGCTGATAGACGAGCGACGGGTAGCTGTTGCGCTGCGCCTCCCGGATCAGCGATCCGCTCATGAAGCCGGCGGTGAGGCTGTCGCCCAGCGCCACGTAGCGGCTGAAGTCGGCGGCGCCGGTGTCGACCTGGGCGCCGCCGGCGGCCGGCAGCAGCAGCGCCAGGGCGAGGACGGCGAGCGGTCGGATCGTGGTTCGGGCCATCGGGGGCCTCCTACCAGTTGAGCGTGAAGCCCAGCAGCCAGGCGGTGGTGTTGTAGGTGCCGTTGAAGCCGTCGCGGTTGACCCGCGTGGTGCGCTCGTCGAAGGGCAGGTACATCAGCGCCAGGTCCCAGCCCAGCCGAGCGCCGGTGCGGCCGTAGCCCACTGTCAGCCCGTTGCGGTCGGCGTCGGGCAGCAGCGGGCCGACCCCGGAGTCCGGCTGCGGCGACTCGTCGTAGACGTAGCCGAAGCGCCACTCGGAGCGGGGCCCGGTGGTCCAGCGCAGCCCCAGCCGGTAGTGCTGGGAGTCGTCCCAATCCTGAGGCAGCGTCTGGTCCGGCAGGTCGTCGGCGGTGAAGTCGATGACCACCACCTCGAAGCTGCTCCAGCCGATCCAGTTGACGTCGACCTCGACCAGCAGGCTGCGGGTCACCGCCAGGGCGAAGCCGAGGCTGGCGGCGTCGGGGAACTCGATCGAGGTCTCGATCGGCAGCGCCTGCCCGAACGGCAGCGAGGCGCCGATGATGGCGTCGAGCTGCGGGTTGTCGGTGAGGATCTGGGTCAGCCTTCCGTCGCCGGCGTAATCGATCTCCATCGCGCTGCGGTAGGAGAAGCCCCAGGAAAAACTATTGTTAAGTTTGTGCAGGAAGCCCACCTGCCAGCCGAAGCCGGTGTCGAAGTCGCTCTCCAGCACCACCTGGGCGACGTCGACCGGCAGCCCGCTGAACGGGTCGATGGCCGGCGCCCGCCGGTTGAGCTCGATCTCGGAAACCCGCACGATGACGCCGAAGCCGATGCCGAACCTGTCCGAGAGCCGCAGACCGAGGTTGGGGTTGATGTCGAGCTCGGTGAGCGTCGCCTTGGTGCTGATGAACCGGCCGGCAAAATTGTCCTGGTCGCTCCACTCGTTGCCCAGACCGAACGGCGCGTTGACCCCCAGCCCGAAGTTCCAGCGCCGGTTGATCGGCTTGACCCAGTAGAAGTGGGGCGGCGCCTCGGACAGGGTCTCCATCTCCGCCCGCGCCTCGGGGCCGGGAAAGGGCGTGGTGCCCTCGAAGTCGGCCTCGCTCTGGGTGATGTAGGTGAAACCCAGCGAGAACTTCTGCTCGTCGAAAAAAGCCAGACCACCGACGTTGTGGAACATCGCCGAGGGGTCGTCGGCCTGGGCGGTGAAGGCCCCGGCCATGCCCATCGCCTTGGTGCCCTGCTCGAAGATGCTGAAGCCCGCCCCCAAGACCGGCGCCGCGCTGCCGAGGACGACGAGCGACAGCACCCGGAGCGCGCGCACACTGCGGCCGGTGCTTGCCATGACGGAGACTCCTCGTGCAAGAAAAAAGTTAAGAATCTGGCGGGGAAGAGGCCGGCGGTCGGGTCTCCGCGCGACCGCCGGACGTTAGAGGATTCGCCCCAGGCTGTCAAACTTAACGGGCGCTGTTAGAGTACCGTTCGGAGGCCCGCGATGCAGTTCAAGCACGCCCAGCACGAAGAGGTCCACCGCCAGGTCGAGCGCTATCTCGACGAGCTGTTCGACGACCCCTACGAGGACCCCGAAAACGGCCACTTCTACGTCGGCTACGGCTCGACCCTGCTGGAGGTCTCGGTCGAGCCCTACGGCCCCGAGGAGGTGCTGGTGCTGATCACCGCCTACTGCGTCCAGGGGGTGCGCACCGACGAGCAGCTGCTGCTCGGGCTGCTGGAGCTCAACCACGAGATGCCGGTGGGCGCCTTCTCGCTGGTCGGCGACGACATCTTCTTCGCCCAGACCCTGTTCGGCCGCAACCTCCAGAGCCGCGACCTGCTGGGCGCCATCGCCGCCGTCGCCAACGTCTCCGACGAGTACGACGAGCGCATCGTCGCCAAGTACGGCGGTCAGACCGCCCTCGACCGCATCCGCGACACCGGCGGCCGCCGCCAGCGCAAACAGGCGCCGCCCGCCTAGCCCGTGGTGGAAGTCCGCCTGCCCGTCTGGCGGCGGGGCGGAGCTGCTAGCGACGCCGCGGACCCAGCGCCTCGCGGGCCTCGCGGTCGAGGATACGGGCGCGGGCGTCGGCGCGCTTGTCGTAGAGCTTCTTGCCGCGGGCCAGCGCGATCTCCACCTTGACGTGGCGGCCCTTGAGATAGACCGCCAGCGGCACGCAGGTCTGGCCGTGGATCGTGGTGCGCCCGAAGATGCGGTCGATCTCGCGGCGCTCGAGCAGCAGCTTGCGGTCGCGCACCGGATCGTGGTTCAGCCGGTTGCCGTGGCTGTAGGGGCTGATGTGGGCGCCCACCAGCCAGGCCTCGCCGTTGCGCACCTCGACGAAGGCCTCCTTGAGCTGCACCCGCCCCTCGCGCGCCGACTTGACCTCGGTGCCGGTGAGCACGATCCCCGCCTCGAATCGCTCGAGCAGGTGGTAGTCGTGCGCCGCCCGCCGGTTGGCGGCCAGCGGCCGCGTCTTGTCGCCCGTCTTCCCCATCACCGACAGAATACCTCCGACCCCGGTGCCGGCTGCTATGCTGCCGTCCCGATGGGGCCCAGCGGGGTCGTCCCCCTCGTCGCCTTCCTCTTCGCTGCGCAGCCCGACGTCAAGCCCCGAGTGTCGGAGCTTCAGGTCGCGCTCGACGGCCGCCGGGTCGATCTCGGCTTCGCCCTCGAGAACGCCTTCACCGACGACCTGTTCGAGCGCATCCAGAGCGGGCTGGCGAGCGGCTTCACCTTCCGCTTCGTCCTGTTCCGCGACCACAAGCGGTGGTTCGACAAGACGCTCGACGACACCGCGCTGCAGGTGGTGGCGATGTACAACGCCGTCGAGCGCGAGTACCTGGTCAACTACAAACAGGACGGGCGCCTGATCGAAAGCCGGGTGGTCCAGGACCGGGCCGAGTTGGAGCGCGCCATGACCCGCTTCGAGGACTTCCACGCCTTCACCCTGGGCGACCTCGACCCCGAGCGGCGGCTGCTGATCCGCGCCCGCGCCGAGCTGGGCTCGCGCACCATCTTCAAGCTCATTCCCACCCGGGTGACCACCGAGTGGGTGCGGTCGCGCAAGTTCCGGCCGCCGGCCGCCTGACCGCCCGACCGTGATGGACCTCCGCGAACAGATTCGCCGGCGGCACAAGGACAGCCGCTTCATCATCGGCGGGCTGTCGCTGCTGCTGGTCCTGCTGACCCTGGTCTACGCCTTCATCCAGCGCAGCCGCGACCTGCCCTCGGACCTGGTCACCAACAAGGTCCTGCTCTTCGTCCTCTGGTACGCCAACGTCGTCCTCATCCTCACCATCGTCTTCGTGCTGCTGCGCAACCTGCTCAAGCTGCTGGTCGAGCGCCATCACCGCATCCTGGGGTCGAAGTTCAAGACCAAGCTGCTGGCCACCTACATCGGGCTGTCGCTGCTGCCCGGGCTGCTGCTCTTCGCCTACGGCAGCCGCCTGCTCCAGGGCTGGATCGACCGCTGGTTCGACGAGCCGGCGGTCACCCAGGTGGCGGCCCAGGGGCACGCCGTGGCCCTCGCCCTCGACCGCCACATCGAAGCCACCCGGCTGCGCGACTCGGCGCGGGTGCTGCGCGAGATCGAGGACGTCGACCTCGCCAACGCCCGCCGCCGCCCGCAGCTCGACCGGCGGCTGCGCCGGCTGCTGGCCGAGCTGGAGCTCGACTATCTGGCGGTCTACGAGCGCACCGACTTCGTGCAGGCGCTGCTCAACCCGCAGGCCGGACTCACCGACCTGCCCGAGCTCGACCCGCGCTTCCTGCTGGAGGCGCTCAAGAAGGGCGAGGCGGTGCGCATCGTCAGCCCGTCGGCCGGCGAGGAGCGGCTGATCCTCACCGCGGTCGCCGCCGCCGAGACCGCCGGCAACCCGCGGCCGGTGGTGATCGGCGGGCAGCTGCTCGACGCCGAGCTGGCCAGCAAGAGCCGCCAGCTGGTCCAGGCCTTCCAGGGCTACCGCCAGCTCGAGCTGCGCAAGAGCGAGATCGAGGCCGGCTACGTGCTGACCTTCATGATGGTCACCCTGCTCATCCTGCTGGCCTCGTCCTGGGTCGGGCTCTACCTGGCGCGGCGGGTGACGGTGCCGATCCAGGCGCTGGCCGAGGGCACCCGGCGGATCTCCGAGGGCGACCTCGACTACCGGGTCGAGGTCGACGCCGGCGACGAGCTGGCGGTGCTGGTCGAGTCGTTCAACCGGATGACCGCCGAGCTGGCCCGCAACAAGGAGCTGCTCGAGGAGGGCAACGTCGAGCTGGTCGCCGCCAACCGCCGGCTGGCCGAGGAGCGGGCGGTGATCGCCGCGGTGCTGGAGAACGTCGCCGCCGGCGTCATTTCGGTCGGCGAGGACGCCCGCATCCTGACCTGCAACGGCGCCGCCCTCGCCATGCTGGGTCAGAGCGAGGAGCAGGTGGTGGGCCGCCCGGCGCGCGAGGCGTGGAGCGACGGCGAGCGCGGCAAGCTGGCCGAGCTGTTCGAGGGCGAGCCGCGCGAGGCGGGCCGCACCGTGCAGGACGTGCGGCTGCTGCTGGGCGGCGAGTGGAAGAGCTTCGAGGCCAAGGTCACCACCATGCGCGACCCTCGCGGCGAGGTCGGCGGCCGGGTGATGGTGCTCGAGGAGCTGACCGAGCTGGTCAAGGCCCAGCAGATGGCGGCCTGGAGCGAGGCCGCCCGCCGCATCGCCCACGAGATCAAGAACCCGCTGACCCCGATCAAGCTGTCGGCCGAGCGGCTGCTCCGCAAATGGCGCCAGCAGGACCCCGACCTGGGAAGCGCCCTCGAGGAAGCGGTGGAGCTCATCTCCAACGAGGTGCGGGCGATGAAGGGCATGGTCGACGAGTTCTCGCGCTTCGCCCGCATGCCGCGCCCGCGACCGGCCGAGGTCGACCTCCGCAAGCTGGTCGACGAGACCCTGAACCTCTACGCGGGGCTCAAGCCCGGGGTCGAGGTGCGCGGCCAGGTCGAGCCCGCCGCCCAGACCGCCTGGCTCGACGGTGAGCAGCTCAAGCGGGCGCTGATCAACCTGCTCGACAACGCCCTCGCCGCCACCGACGCCCCGGGCGAGGTCAAGGTCTCGGTCCACCGCCAGGACGGGCATCTGGAGATCGACGTCGCCGACAGCGGCAGCGGCATCCCGGCCGACGCCAAGGACAAGCTGTTCCTGCCCCACTTCTCGACCAAGGGCCGCGGCACCGGCCTCGGCCTGTCGATCGTCCACCGCATCGTCGCCGAGCACCACGGCACTATCCGCGCCGAGGAGAACAAGCCCCGCGGCACGGTGTTCCGGATCCGGCTGCCCCAGCAGTAAGACGCCGCGCCCGGAGAGGGTAGACTCCCGGTATGACGACGCCGCGGGAGCGCATCGAGGGGGATCTGAAGGCCGCCCTCAAGGCCGGCGAGAAGGAGCGGGTGTCGACGCTCCGGCTGCTGATCGCGGCGATCGACAACGAGCGCATCCGGACCGGCGAGACGGTCGACGAGGACGCCTTCCTCAAGCTGGTCCAGAAGGCCATCAGGCAGCGCCGCGAGTCGGTCGAGCAGTACCGCAAGGGCGGGCGCGAGGAGCTGGCCGCCCGCGAGGAGCGCGAGGCCGAGATCCTCGAGGCCTATCTGCCGCCACCGGCCGACGAGGCCGAGATCGAGGCCGCGATCCGCGAGCTGGTAGCGGCGCAGGGTCTGTCGGGGCCGGCCGGCATCGGGCCGGTGATGAAGGAGATGCTGGCCCGGTTCAGCGGCCGCGCCGACGGCGGCACCATCAACCAGATCGCCCGGCGGGTGCTGGCCGGCGGCGACTAGCCGCCCGCCCGCGACCCGCGCTCCGCGCTCGAGCGATGCCCTCCGCCGCCCAGCCGGCCGCGGCACGCCGGGTCATCGTCGGCACCGCCGGCCACATCGACCACGGCAAGACCCGGCTCATCGAGGCGCTGACCGGGATCGATTGCGACCGCTGGGCCGAGGAGAAGCGCCGCGGCATCACCATCGACATCGGCTTCGCCCACCTCGAGGACGGCGACCTGCAGGTCGGCTTCGTGGACGTGCCGGGGCACGAGCGGTTCCTCCACAACGCGCTGGCCGGGCTCGGCGGCATCCGGGTGATGCTGCTGGTGGTGGCGGCCGACGAGGGGGTCAAGCCGCAGACCCGCGAGCACCTGGCGATCTGCGAGCTGCTGGGCATCCCGGCCGGCCTGGTGGCGCTGACCAAGACCGACCTGGTGGCCGCCGACCTGCGCGAGCTGGCCGCCATGGAGGTCGAGGAGCTGCTGCAGACGACCGCCTTCGCCGGCGCCCGGGTGCTGCCGGTCTCGGCGGTCACCGGCGAGGGGGTCCCCGAGCTCAAGGCGGCGCTGCTCGAGCTGGCCGCCCGCCACGCCGCCACGCCCGACCCCGAGCGGCCGCTGCGGCTGCCGGTCGACCGCGCCTTCCACCTCAAGGGCCTGGGCGTGGTGGTCACCGGCACCCTGGTGAGCGGCGCGGTGCGCCCCGGCGACGCCCTCGAGCTGCTGCCGGCCGGCGGCCAGGCGCGGGTGCGGAGCGTCCAGGTCCACGGCGCACCACGCGAGATGGCCGAGGCCGGCGAGCGGACGGCGCTTCAGCTCACCGGCCCCGACCTCGCCGATCTCGAGCGCGGCGTCCAGCTGGTCAGCGCCGCCGCCTTCCGGACCTCCACCTCGCTGCTCGCCCGGTGCAACCTGCTCGCCGAGGCGCCGCGCCCGGTCAAGGGCTCGACCCCGGTGCGCTTCCACCTGCTGACCAGCGAGACCGTGGGGCGGATGCGGCCGCTGCAGGGTCCCCTCGAGCCGGGCGGCACCGGCCTGGTAGAGATCCGGCTGGCGCGCCCGGTGGTGGCCGCCCGCGGCGACCGCTTCGTGGTGCGGCGCCCCTCGCCGCAGACCACCCTCGGCGGCGGCGAGCTGCTCGACCCGCGCTGGCACCGGCGCCGCGGACGCGACCTCGAGCACGCCCTCGAGGCGCTGGCCGGCGGCCGCCGCGAGGCGCTCCGGCTGTGGGTCGAGGAGGCCGGTGAGGCGGGGACCGGCAGCGCCGAGCTGGCCGCCCGGCTGGGCCGCCGCGAAGAGCCGGTGGCGGCCGAGCTGGCGGCGCTCCAGAGGGAGCAGCAGGCGCTCGAGGTGCCGGCCGGCCAGGCCCGGCCGCGGCGCTGGCTCGCCCCCGGCGCCTATCGCCGCGTCGAGGAGCGCGCCCGCCGCGTCCTGGGCGCCTACTTCGGCCAGCAGCGGCTGGCCCGCGGCATGCCCAAGGCCGAGGCCGTCGAGCGCATCCTGCCGGGCCGCGCCGCCGAGCTGGCCGACGTCTACCTCGCCTGGCTCGAGCGCCAGGGCGTCCTGGCGGTCGACGGCAACCTGGTCCAGGAGCCCGGCCGCGAGACCCGCCTCACCGGCGAGGAGTCGCGACTCGCCCGCGAGCTGACCGCCCGCTACGAGAAGGCCGGCCTCCAGCCCCCAGCCCCCACGGCGCTCGCCACCGAGCTCGGCGCCAAGCCGCAGATCGTCGAGGGCGTCGTCCGCTACCTGATCGAGGGCGGCAAGCTGGCGCGCCTTCCCGGCGGCCTGCTGATCTCGCGCGCCGCCGTCCGCAAGCTGGCCGAAGACCTGCGCGCCAGCGGCTGGGAGCGCTTCAAGGTGCCGGCCTTCAAGGACCGCTACGGCCTCACCCGCAAGTGGGCCATCCCCATCCTCGAGCACCTCGACTCGATCGGCGTCACCCGGCGACTGGGCGACGACCGGCTGGTGGTCCGGAGCGGACCCGCCGGCTGAGCCTCGGGACCGCACCAACCGGCGAAACAGCGCTACGATCGGCACCCTATGTCCAAGGAGATCATGCCCCGGCAGACCATCGCCGTCGTCGGCGCCTCCCGCGACCGCTCCAAGTTCGGCAACAAGTGCGTCCGCGCCTATGTCGAGGCCGGCTGGGAGGTCTACCCGGTCAACCCCCGCGAACAGGAGATCGAGGGTCGCAAGACCTACCCTGTCCTGGCCGACGTCCCCGCCGACCTCGACCGCGTCAGCGTCTACCTGCCGCCGCCGCTCACCCGCAAGCTGATCCCCGAGCTGGTCGCCAAGGCGCCGGACGAGGTCTGGCTCAACCCCGGCGCGGCCGACGACGAGACCATCGCCGCGGCCCGCCAAGCCGGGCTCGAGGTGCGGTCCGCCTGCTCCATCGTCGCCCTCGGTATGTCTCCCAAGCAGTTCCCCTGAGCCGAGGCCCCTTTCGGGACGCCGCCGCGATGGCCCGCGCCAGGAAAAGCCGCCTCGACTACGAGCCGCTCACCCCCGACACCTGGGCCGACTTCGAGACCCTGTTCGGCGAGCGCGGCGCCTGCGGCGGCTGCTGGTGCATGTGGTGGCGCCAGACCCAGAAACAGTTCGACGCCAGGAAAGGCCCCGCCAACAAGCGGGCCATGCGCCGCCTGGTCGACGCCGGCCACGTCCCCGGCCTCCTGGCCTACGAGGACGGCCGCCCGGTCGGCTGGTGCTCGGTGGCCCCCCGCGAGACCTTCTCCCGCCTCGGCCGCTCCCGGATCCTCGAGCCCGTCGACGACCAGCCCGTCTGGTCCGTCGTCTGCTTCTTCGTCGACCGCCGGCACCGCGCGACCGGCCTGAGCGCCGGCCTCCTCGAAGCCGCCGCCGACCACGTCCACCGCCAGGGCGGCCGCCTCCTCGAGGGCTACCCCGTCGAGCCCCGCCAGGACAAGATGCCCGACCTCTTCGCCTACACCGGCCTCGCCAGCGCCTTCCGCCGCGCCGGCTTCCAGGAGGTCGCCCGCCGCTCCGCCACCCGCCCCATCATGCGCCGCCGGCTCGCGGCCCGCTGATCCCCCGCTCCTCCGCAACCGCCAGCCAAGCACTGCGCGCCTTCGCGACCTCCGCCAGCGCCTGCTCCGGCGTGTCCCCGAACGCCGAGTCGTACGTCAGCGTAGCTCGACGCTGACCTTCTTGCCGAGCACCTTGGCGGCCCGCTCGATGGTCAGCAAGGTCACCGAAGGCACGCCAGGATCGAGCAGGCGATCGAGAGCGGCACGGCTAGTCCCCATCGCCCGCGCCATCGCCGTCTTGGTCAACCCCTGCTCTTTCATCGCCTCGGCGATCTGCCAGGCCAGGACCCTCTTGGTCGCCACGGCCTGAGCACGTTCTAGGAGGCCCCCTTCCTCCAGGAACTCGTCGAACCCAGAGCCGATGTGCTTTGCCCTCATCGTCGACCTCCCAAGGGGTGCAGTGCACGGTTCATCGTATCACTATTGATACGTCCCCCAATCCCCTCTACCTGATTCTCTGGACTCTCGACTCTCCTGCCGGCCACACCAAAGGAGACGGCATCGGCGCCTGCCTTCCTTGCACTCCGGGTGCAGCGAAAAGGCCGAGCGAGGGATGAGGATCCAGCAGTCGGCTACGACCGAGCGGAAGGAACCTCGTCGAGGAACCGCTTGCCCCAGTGCTCCATGCGCGCTTCGAGCTTGGCGGTGCAGTCGCAGGTAGAGCAGGCCCAGGGCTCGGCGCCGGTCTCGTCGCGGCACTTCTGGCGGCTGTGGGCGTCCTGGACGCGGGTGAGGTCGAAATACTCCTCCCAGTAGGGGCGCTCCTCCTCGAGCGGGGTGGGGCAGTAGCAGACCTCGACCCAGCGGACGCGGCCGTCCTCGAGGCGCCGGGCCCGGCGCATGTTGCGCAGGTACTCGCCCTCGGCCACCGAGCCGTGGCCCAGCAAGCCGTCGGCGACGGCCGCCCTCAGCACCGACTCGCGGCCGGGCTTGAGCCGCGCCGTCACCAGGTAGCGCACGGCGAGATCCTACTCGAACCGGTTCTCCACCCAACCATCCGGCCGGCTTCCAACGCCAGATCAATCTCCACGTCTTTCGTGCGGGTGGAGAGCGCCCCGCGCACCCCCGGCGACCGATTCACACCCACTGATCAAACCGGATAGCGTGGGTCGATCACCTCGAGCTCTTCGAAGACGGCGAAATCGTCGGGATTGCAGGTCACGAGGCTTCTCACGCCGTGCTGTAGAAGGGCGGCGGCGAAAAGGGTATCGGCGATCCGCTTGCGGCCCAGGTGGTGACGCTCCAGCAGCTCAAACGCCAGGCTCACCGTGGCCTCCTCGAGCGGCGCAGGCTCGACGTTGCTCCGGTGCAGGTACGGGCGGGCGATCGCCAGGGCTTCGGCCATAGTCACCGGGGGATCGAACCGCCGCGGGTCCGTCACGACGTGGACGAACTCGTGAAGCACAAGTGCCGTCAACACCAGCACGGTGTTCGGCGTGGAAAGCTGATCGCGCAGAAAAGAACGGACCCGCCGATGCCCCTCCAGGATCGGCAGGTGAGCGTAGACGAGAACGTTGGTGTCGAGGCCCCGCTTCACGACCCCGGGGTCCAGCGCTCACCGAACATCTCCGCGTAGACCTCGGCCCGCGAAGGAAGTTGCCCGATCAGTCGATGGCCCGGCAGCGTGGGGATCTCCGTCAGCGGGGTCCGGGCCTCCAACCGCTCGGCGCGGTAGACCGACATCGCCTCGCGGATGAGCTGGGCGATGGGCCGCTCCTGTGCCCGTGCAGCTTGCCGAAAGACCTCGTAGTCGGCTTCCGATACGGCCACCGATATCGTCTTCATATCGAATGCACTATAGCAGAGGGACTAATCACAGGCAAGGCAGACCAAGACGGAATTCCCTGGAGAAGATTGGGAGATCAGCCGCCGGTGCCCGACCAGGCGGTGGTGTCGCCGGACTCGAAGCCGTCGGCGAAGATGAGGCCGGGGTCGGCGCCGAAGGGGGTGTCGGCGGACCACAGCGGGCCGGCGGGGTCGCCGCCGAAGCGGCGCTGGCCGTGGCTGGGGCCGCCGGCGGCGCCGGAGACGTCGGCGACCAGGTCCCCCCCACCCTCGTCCAGGTGGTAGAGGGCGGCGGTGGCGCCGTCGGGGACGAAGGGCGCGGCGGGGGGCGTGAAGTCGCCGTCGTAGCGGAGGACGGTCGACAGCCGCAGCTCGTCGAGCCAGCCGCTGTAGGAGGGGAACTGCGGGCCGGCGTCGTGCTTCTCGGCGCCGAGGACCAGGAAGGGGTCCTTCTCGAAGGGGGTGGAGCGGCCGTCGCGGTAGGTCATGTCGGCCACCGGGCCGGTGGGGACCGCGCCGTCGAGCTGGCCGTCGACATAGACCTGGAGCCGCCCGTCGCTGCCGCGGCGGGTGACGGCGAGGTGGTGCCAGAGGCCGTCGGCGACCACGGTCGAGCCGCAGATGCCCTCGCCCCAGGAGCCGACGGCGACCCCGAAGGCGATCTCGCCACCGCGCAGCGACACCCCCCAGTCGCCCCAGTCGCCGGAGCCGAAGACGTCGCGGTCGAGGAGGATGTTGCCGTAGATCCAGTTGTCGGCGCCGGCCTCGCAGGCCGGGGCGTCGTTGTCGGCCAGCGCCGCCTTCATCCACCACTCGACGGTGAAGTCGCCGAGGCCGACGTCGACCGGCCGGTGCGGGTCGTCGAGCGGGATCTCGACCCGGTCGAGGCCGGGGGCGTCGACGCCGTTGCCGAAGAAGCGCAGCGAGAAGCCGTCGGCGGCGACGGGCGCGGCGGCCAGGTAGAGGGCCAACACGCAGAGCCAGGCGCAGCGACTCCACCAGCGGGCGGCGATCGTCGGTCGGTGGTGCATCAGGCGAGATCGTCCAGGAAAGACCCGACACGGGTCAATGGCGACTTCCACACGCAGGGGACCCCCGCACCGCTCCGATGGATGGGGCCTCCGACACCGGCGACGCGTAGCCCGCGGCTCCTCAGACCTTGGCGTCGTACCAGGTGGGGCCGTGGCCGAGGTCGACCACCAGCGGCACCTCGAGGCGCTCGACCCGCTCCATCTCGCGGCGGACCAGCTCGCCGACGGCTTCGGTCTCGCCCTCGGGAACCTCGAGCACCAGCTCGTCGTGGACGGTGAGCAGCAGCCGCGCCTCCGGGTGCTCGGCGCGCAGCCGGCGATCGGCGGCGATCATCGCCTTCTTGAGGAGGTCGGCGGCGGTGCCCTGGATGCGGGCGTTGATCGCCATCCGGCGGGCGTTCTCGCGCAGGTTCCAGTTGCGGCTCTTGATCTCGGGCAGCCAGCGGACGCGGCCGTAGAGGGTCTCGACCTTGCCCTCCTCGCGGGCCTGCTCGACGGTCTCCTCGACGTAGCGCTTGACCCCGGCGTACTGCTCCAGATAGGCCTCGATGATGCGCTTGGCGTCGGCCTGCGGGATGCCCAGGTTCTGGGCCAGGCCGAAGGGGCTGATGCCGTAGATGATCCCGAAGTTGATGGTCTTGGCGGCGCGCCGCTGCTCGGCGGTGACCAGCGCGGCGGCCACGCCGAAGACGCTGGCGGCGGTGGTGCGGTGGATGTCCTCGCCGGCCTCGAAGGCCTCGATCAGCGCCGGCTCCCCGGCGATGTGGGCCAGCACCCTGAGCTCGATCTGGTTGTAGTCGGCGACCAGCAGGTGCCGCCCCGCGGCGGCGATGAAGGCCTTGCGGATCTGCTGGCCCTGCTCGGTGCGGACCGGGATGTTCTGCAGGTTGGGGTTGGCCGAAGACAGCCGGCCGGTGGCGGCCACCGCCTGCTGGTAGCGGGTGTGGAGCCGCCCGTCGTCGCCCACCAGCGCCGGCAGCGCGTCGACGTAGGTCGACTTGAGCTTGGCCAGCTCGCGGAAGCGCAGCAGCCGCTCGGGCAGGTCGTAGCCCTTGAGCGACAGCTCCTGCAGGGTCTCGGCGCTGGTCGAGTAGCTCTTGGTCTTGCGGGTCTTCTTGAGCACCGGGTAGCCCAGCTTCTCGAACAGCACCACCCCGAGCTGCTGGGGGGAGTTGATGTTGAAGCGCTCGCCGGCCAGCTCGTAGATCTCCGCCTCGAGGCCGTCCAGCTCGGCGCCCAGCCGCTTCGAGGTCGCGGCCAGGAACTCGACGTCGAGGAGCACCCCGTGCTCCTCCATCCCCACCAGCACCGGCACCAGCGGCGCCTCGATCTCGCGGTAGACGGCGGCCAGCGGCCCGTCGCCCAGCTCGCGCTCCATGGCGGCGGCGAGCCGCCGGGGCAGTTCCACCCGCTCGCCGGCCAGCGCCAGCAGCGGCCCGTGGCCGGGGACGGGCGCGGCCTCCTTCTCCCACCCCGCCTCCTTGAGGCTCACCGCCTTGTAGCCCAGCCGGTCGAGCGCCACCTCTTCGAGCGAGTGGGCGCGGAGCGCCGGCCGCAGCAGGTAGGAGACCAGCATGGTGTCGAACAGGGCGGCCCCGGTCGAGCGACCGTCCGGGACCAGCCGGAGCACCTCTTTCAGGTCGTGCCCGGCCAGCTCCTCGCAGCCGCCGGGGGCGAGCCAGGCGGCAACGGTCTCGCGGGCGGCCTCGGCCAGGCCCGCCCGGCGGAAGTCGGCGAAGACCACCGGGGCGGGCTCGCCGTCCTCCGCGGGGGCGCCGCCGACCGCCAGTCCCACCGGCTCGGGCTCGCCGACCACGGCGGCGAAGATCCGGCCCTCGAGACCGCCCACCGCCTCGCGCCAGGCCGCGGCGTCGGCCGCTTCGACCGCCGCCGGCGCCGGCTCGTCCCCCGGCCCGGTCTCCAGCTCCTCGAGCAGCGAGAAGAACTCCAGCTCGCGGAACAGCTCCTTCAAGGCGGCGGGATCGGGCGGCTCGTGCGCCAGATCCTGGGGGTCGAACTCCAGCGGCAGATCGGTGTGGATGGTGACCAGCCGCCGCGACTTGAGCGCGTCCTCCTGGTGGTTCCGGAGGTTCTCGCCCCGCTTGCCCGGCACCTGATCGGCGTTTTCGAGTAGCCGGTCCAGCGACCCGTGGCCGCGAAGCAGCTGGACCGCCGTTTTCGGCCCGATCAGGGGGACGCCAGGTACGTTGTCCGAGGTGTCGCCGATCAGAGCCAGGTAGTCCACGATCTGGTCCGGACGGACTCCGTAGTCGGCCTCCACCTCGGCGGGTCCGTACATTTTCTCCCGGCGCGTGTGCCACAGCGACACCTTGTCGTCGAGAAGCTGGAGCATGTCCTTGTCGGCGGTCACCAACACCACGTCGTAGCCGGCCGCGGCGGCCTTGCGCGCCAGGGTGCCCATCACGTCATCAGCTTCGTAGCGCTCCTGTTCGAGGATGGGGATGCGATAGGCCTCGATCGCCCGCCGGATCCACGGGATCTGGAGCCGGAGCTCGTCGGGCATCGGCGCCCGATTAGCCTTGTAGTCCTCGAACTCCTCCCTGCGGAGCGTGGTCTCGTCCGCGACGTCGAGCGCCACGCCCACCAGCTCCGGCTGCTCCTCGCGGAGCAGCTTGCGGAGCATCTGCAAGAAGCCGTAGACGGCGTTCGTGGGCTCGCCCCGCGAGTTGGACAGATCGCGAAGTGCGTGGAAGGCGCGGTAGATGTTGGAGTAGCCGTCGATCAGGTAGAGACGACGGCCGGCCGCGGGCATGTCGGGATCTTATCCCCGGGCCGACGAGGGCCCGTGGGTTTCCAGGGTCGGTCCAGACGCCGCCGCAACGGCCAGCTCGGCCTCTGCAGCCGGTCTTCCCTACCCAGCTTCCGGACCGTCGCGCTCAGCCACCTCGACGTCGGCGGCCACTGCACGGGCGTCTGCAATAATCCGGGCGTCTCTTTTCCGACGACGACGCGACTCTCGGCCAAGGAGGGCACGACATGGGAGTGATGGGCCTTTTCTCGTGGATCCTGATGGGGCTGCTGGCCGGCGCGCTGGCCAAGTTCTTCATGCCGGGCAAGGACCCCGGCGGCTGTCTGATGACCATCGTCATCGGCATCGTCGGCGCCCTGGCCGGCGGCTTCCTGGCCACCCAGCTCGGCTACGGGGGGATCTCGGGCTTCGACCTGCGCAGCCTGCTGATCGCCACCGGCGGCGCCTTCCTGCTGCTGCTGGTCTTGAGAGTCGTCAGGGGCCGGCGGTAGCCAGGCCAGGCGCTACCTCCGCGCCTGGCCGAGCAGGTGGCCGGCCTCGGGGAGGATCAGCCGCTCCATCGCCAGCTCGACCGCCTTGGGCGAGCCGGGAAGCACGAAGACCGCCTGGCGCCCGACCAGCCCGGCGACCGCCCGGCTGAGCATCGCCGCCGCCCCCACCTGCTCGAAGGAGAGCATCCGGAACAGCTCGCCGAAGCCGTCGACGCGGCGCTCGAGCAGCGGCGCGACCGCCTCGCAGGTGACGTCGCGCGGCGCGAAACCGGTGCCGCCGCTGGCCACCAGCAGATCGACCCCGTCGGCAGCGAGCAGCTCGCGGACCGCGGCTCGGACCGCCGCCTGCTCGTCGGGGACGATCCGCGAGACCACCACCCGGTGGCCGGCCGCCGCCGCCAGCCGGCGGATCGCGTCGCCGCTGCCGTCGGTCTCCGGGGTGCGGCTGTCGCTCACCGTGAGGACCGCGAAGCCCAGCCGGCCCGGCGCGTAACCGCGGTGCTGCTCGACGGCATCCACCGGGAATCAAGCTACCACGCCGGTCCCGACGTGGCGCCGCCGGCCACCTCCGGCAGCGGCATGCGTCCTCCGGCGCCCGACACTCGCCGCCGGCGGCGGCCGGTCGCTGCCAACCCTGAAGACGAAACGGCCACCCGCACCCGGCGGGTGGCCGTCTTCGATCGCCCTCGGTCGGGCGCGGCGTCAGTCGTGGTTGTACTTGAGCGGGTACTTCTCGTGCGTGCCCTCGTCCTTCATGGTCTCGAAGTCGAAGCTGTAGTCGGGGATGGGCACGTTCTCGTTGTGGCACTGGGCGCACTGCTCGGGGCCGACCTTCTCGACCATGCCGACGGCCACCAGGTCGGCCCGCTTGTACTCCTTGTTGTCGAGCGTCATGTAGCCGTCCTGGATGTAGGTGCCGCCGGCACCGTGGCAGGACTCGCAGCCCACCCCGGCCAGCTCCGGGGTGTCGGCCTCGCTGGTGAAACCGCCGGTCTTGCCGTAGCCGGTGACGTGGCAGGAGACGCACTCGGCGTCGGTGGTGTAGTCGGCCTGGGGATCGAGACCGAGCTCCTGCTTGACCTCGGCGTCGACGCCTGGCTTGAGAGTCTCGAAGGCCTGGGCCATCTTGGTCTGCTCCCAGGACTTGAACTCCTTGAGGTGGCACTTCTTGCAGCTCTTGGAACCGACGAAGGCGTGGTCGTCGGCCATGGCCGGGGCGCTCACGACCGCCAGCGCCACCGCGGCCAGCATCCAGATTCGCAACAGGGATCTCATCGATGGGGTCTCCTCATGATTCCTGGTTTTCTCCGGCGACCCGCTCGGCGCGACCGCCGCCCTCGTCCGTTTCCCTAGCAAGCACCGTTCCAAGCACCGGCCGGGCTCGGCCGAATCGCGCTGCCGCCCGCCGGGCGCCGAGATCGGCGAGCATACGCTAGCGGCCGCGCCGCGGCGCCGCGAACACCCGTCGGCGCGGGCCGGACCCCGGCCGGCCCCCTCCTTCCGGGTAGTCTCCGCGAACCGCGCTGCGCCGTTGTACGCGTCCTCGAATTCGGTCAGGCCGCTTCCGGCCCGGTCGCGGGATGGCGCAGCACCTCGCGCACCATGTAGCCGACCACGGCGAGCCCGGCGATCAGCAGCAGGGCGAAGAGCACGACGTTGCCCCACTGGGGCGCGCTCGCCAGCTCGACGCCCGAGGTCACCGGCTCGAGGTAGAGCGCCCGCACCTGCTGGCGGGTGATCGACATGACGGCGATGGTCAGCAGCATGGCGGCGAGCACGCCGGTAACCGTCCCGGGCTCCTCGACCGGCCGGCGGACCCGCGAGATCATCATCAGCAGACCCAGGCCGAGCACGATGGCGGCGCCGAGCGGCAGCAAGGTGGCCAAACCGCCCCGCATCAGCCCCAGCAGTACTTCCCGGGGAAGGACGAAGAGCAGCACGAAGCCGTCGGCGACCTGCAGCAACGTCGTCCACAGCACCCAGCGCCAGGCCCAGCCGGCGATCTCGCCGTTGAGCTCGGGCTCGCGCCCGGCCCGCGCCTGGCGCACCGCCCACCAGGCGGCCACCAGGGCGCTGAAGCCGAGCGACGCGAACAGGAAGTGCAGCAGCCGCGGCCAGTAGACGCGGTCGGCCAGGATCGACCACGGGTTGGCCGCCAGCGCCGCCCATTTGCCGGGCTGGGCGTGGATCAGGTTGACGGCGACGTGGACCATGGCGATCAGCAGGAAGAGCACCGCCGCCAGCGCCAGCCAGCCGGCGCCGCCCCCTCGGCCGCGCCCCGGGCGGGCGGCCGGGGCGCCGCGGAACTTGTAGGCGTAGGCGGCGTAGTAGCCCACCAGCAGCATCCCCAGGAAGGCCAGCCAGACCCCGCCGATCAGGATGGTCGCCGAGTAGAAGAACTGCTGGTAGAGGAGCTGGACGAACAGCAGCGGCGCGATGCCGGTGGTGATGGTCAGCGAGATGCCGTAGGTGTTGATCCCCATGAGCCGCGAGGCCAGGGTCGAGCGGTAGTCCCCCACCCCTCCCGCGCGCGCCTGGGCCACCGCCGCCAGCAGGGTGCCGCCCAGGGTCAGGTTCATGAAGACGACGTGGAGGAAGAACGTCAGCACCAGCAGCACCTGGAACAGCCAGGGCGGTCCCGGCAGCGGGATCGGGTCGAGGCGGGGGACGAGATCCGGGCTCACGGGCCCCCTCCCGCCACCGTCGGCGGCGCCGGCACCGCCAGCGAGGAGAGGTAGCCGGCGAGCGCCGCCAGCTCGTCCTCGGTGCCGACGAAGGGCGGCATGAACGGGTAGTCGAGCTTGGCCTTGTCGACCGGCTCGCCGGGGACGTACTCCCCGCCCTGTTCCCACAGGGCGTACAGGTTGGCCTCGATGAAGTCGGGGTCGATCAGCGGCCGGAGGGCCTGATAGCCGTCGAGAGTATGGCAGCTCGCGCACTGGGCGCGGAAGATGGCGCGGCCCGCGCCCGCCGGGTCCTCGGCGGCGGCGTGCGCCGCCCAGCCGGCTCGCGACAGGATCCCCTCTTCATTGAGCCTGGCGATCTCGCTCACCAGGATGCCGTTGGAGAACATGTAGTCGTGGATCAGGAACGGCTTGCGGACCCCCTCGCGCAGCCGCTCGTAGCCGCCAAAGAAGGCGAAGCCCGCCACCATCAGCAGCGCCGCGGTCGGCCGCCGCAGGGCGCGCGGCGCGGCCACCAGCACCAGGAGCCCGAGGCCCAGCACCGCGGTCAGCGCCCAGAGCAGGAAGCTGCGGGTGTCGGCCAGCGCCGTCAGGCCCGGACGCTCGCCGAGGAAGAGCGCCCGCGTGCTCTCCGGCAGCGCCGCCTCCCACCAGCGGTAGCCGGCGTAGGCCAGCGCCACCCCGGCCAGCAGCCAGCCCCCCAGCCAGCGGGCCAGCCGCGGGCGCGCCGCCGGCGACGCCCGGAGGGCCGGAAAGACCATGAAGGAGACGGCCATCACCAGCACGATCCCGGTCCGCAGCACCAGGGCGGGCCAGTAGGTGGGGTTGAAGAAGCCGTCCCAGAAGGCCCCGGTCTCGAGCCACCGGCCCGGGGTCAGCATGAAGGTGACGATGCCGTTGATCACCACCAGCGACAGGTAGGCGGCCACGAAGTAGATCCAGCCGATCATCACGTGGGTGCGCCGGGCGATGCGGTCCCAGGTCGCGTAGTAGACCAGCGCCGCCACGATCTCGACGATGAAGAAGGTCCACTCGATGGCCCACCCCCAGACGTAGGTGTGGATCAGCGCCGAGATGGTGGCCGGCGAGATGAGACCCGCCACCACCCAGATCCCCACCCCGGAGATGGCCCCGAAGACGGTCGACACCAGGATCAGCATCAGCGACGAGCGCTTGGCTAGCTCGCGCAGCTCGCGGTCGCCGCGGCGGGCGGCCAGGGTCTCGCTGGCGGCGATCACCAGGCCGCCGCCGATCGCGAAGTGGGCGACGATGACGTGGGTGATGGCCACCATCCCCATCAGCACGCCGCCGCCGATGCCGACGTCGAAGATCGGATAGTCCATGGCGAGGGGCCGGGAAGGCGCCCGGCGCGGCTAGGCGGCCGGGCGGAGCGACCGGATCATGGCGCGGAACGCCTCTTTCTGCGGCCGCACGGTGGCTTCCGGTCCGGTGAGCTTGAAAAACCAGTTGGCATCGAGGCCGGCGGCGATGGCGCCCAGCAGCATGTAGCCGGTGCGCTCCGGCTGGGGCGCGCCGGTCATCGTCATGCCGCCGCCGTAGGTGCCGGTGACCTCGGCCAGCAGGACGTCGACGCCCGCGACCTCGAGCCGCTCGGTCTCGAGGACCTCCCGCGACGAGCCGCCACCGGGTTGGAGGAACTCGTCGGCCCAGCGCCGGGCGTTGGCCTCGGCGTCGCCGCCCTGCCCGGGGCCGAAGTAGAAGACCACGCACTCGCCGTCGCCGCCCGGCCCGGGGATCCGGTACTGCGCGCGGCGCATCGCCGAGGACGGCGTCTCCTCGATCCAGCCGGCGGGCGCCTCCCAGGTCAGGCCGGCGGTCCCGGTGCCGCTGCCCGGCGGCGGTGGCGCGATCCGGCCCTCGGGCGTGGCCGGCGTGAGCGGCGGGTGGCCGGGCGGCAGACCGGCGTCGGTCGCCGGCCCGGGCTCCGCGGCCGCCGGCGGGGCGGCGTCGGTCGATGGCGCGCCGTCCCCGCCGCAGGCCGCCAGCAGCAGGGTCGGCACCAGCAGCGCGGCGGCGATCCCGGCCCGCCGGACGTGCCTCGTCGTCTTGTGGCGCTTTTCGGTCACCTGTGGAGTTCGGCAGCCTGCCGCGGGCGCGGGCCGCGGGCTCATTGTACCGCCGGAGCCGCCGAGCGCTGGAGGTAGGCCAGCAGGTCCCGCAGGTCGTCGCCGCTCAGCTCCGGCCACGGCTTGCCCTCGCCCAGGATCGCCTCCTTCATGAACGGGGCGTGGCTCCACATCGCCGCCACGAAGGCCGCCGGCGAGTCGGCCGCACCGGTCTCCACCAGATCTGGGCCGGCGTGGGAGGCGGTGTCGACCGCCTCGTGGCACTCGGCACAGGAGCGCACGGCGAAGACCGCCTCGCCGCGGGCCGCGTCGCCGGGCGGGTCGCCGAACGGCAGGAAGTAGAGGAAGGCGATCAGGTCGGCCAGCTCGGGGGTGGTGAAGCGCGGCCAGCCGAGCCCCCGCTGCCGCATCAGGTCGTTCATCTCGGCGGCGTGGTTCCACATCAACCCGGCGATGGTCTCGGCCGGCTGGTGGAGGTCGCTCCGGGTCAGGTCGGGACCGCCGCCGGCGCTGCCGTCGGCCTCAGGGCCGTGGCACAGCGCGCAGCCGCGAGTCCGGAACAGCTCGCCCCCCCGGTTGGGATTGCCGGGCGCCAGCAGCATGGTCTCCTGCGGTCCGGCCTGCGCCGTCTGCCGGATGTAGGCCGCGAGATCGGCCAGATCCCCCTCGCCGAAGCTCGGCCGCCGCATGCCGGCGGCGCGCATGGTCTCGAACATGGCCGGGCCGTGGTTCCAGATCGCCTGGGCGATGAACAGCGGCGACGCGAAACGGTCGAGGCCACCCAGGTCGGGCCCGCGGCCGGCCCGCCCCACACCGTGGCACTCGCCGCAGCCCTTCGAGCGGTAGACCACACGACCCCGGGTCGCGTCGCCCGGACGTCCGAGGTAGTCGATGAAGTAGAGGAACGCGGTCAGCTCGGCGGCCTCGCGCTCGGTCAGCGCCGGCCAGCCCAGCTCGGCTTCCTCAAGGCTGACGCTCATCCCCGGCACGTGGTTCCAGAGCGCGGCGCCGAGATCGAGGAAGCTGCCCGAGAAGGCGCCGCGACCGAGATCGGGGCCGACGCTCGGGGTGGCGCCGGTGATGCCGTGGCAGAGCACGCAGCTCCTGCTCTCGAAGAGCAGACGACCATGGAGCGGGTTGTCGGGCAGCGGCGGACCCTGGCGGCCCGCCCCGACCAGCGCCGCCGCGCACGCCAGCACCGCCAGCCGCGCCCTCATTCCGCACCCCCCTCCGCCCCGTCCGCCAGCTCCTCGGCGCCGCGGCGCAGTCCCAGGAAGACGTAGGTCAGGACCGCGGCCCCGGTCAGGAAGACCGGGATGGCGACGATCGAGATGGCGACCGAGGCCGACGGCACGTCGTGGAGCCGGTGCGACAGACGCAGCAGATGGACGATCCAGTAGCTGATGCCCAGCACGAAGACCCAGATCAGCGATACCGAGGCCACCTGCAGTAGCGAGATCCACCGGGGGGTCGAGGTCCGTTTCACGTCAGCCTCCGTCGGCCGCCGGGGCAGGGTCGGGCAGGTAGCTCTCCACCCGCTCGACGGTCTCCGGCACCGCCTCCTCCAGCCCCTCCCTCAGCTCCCAGACCGAGATCAGGGGGAAGAAGCGGGCGAAGAGCACGAACCCCAGGATAAAGGTGGCGATGCCGCCGGCGAACATCCCCCACTCGACCAGGCTGGGCACGTAGAAGCCGCTCGGCAGGGCCAGCCGCGGATTGGCCAGCGACGGCACCACGATGTTCAGCCGCTCGAGCCACATGCCCACAACCACCGCCGTCGAGGCGATGAAGATCCCCGGCACCCGCCGCGTGCGGCGGAAGCTCAAGATCGCCACCGGGATCAGGAAGTTGCACGCCACCATCCCCCAGAAGGGCAAGGCGTAGGGTCCGGTGAGTTTGTAGAAGAAGACCCGCATCTCGGACGGCTCGTTGCCGAAGAACGCCGTCAGATATTCCGAGAAGGTGAAGTAGAACCACAGCAGCGACATGATGAGCAGCAGCTTCGCCAGGTGGGAGAAATGGATCTCCTTGAGATAGCGCTCCAGGTGGAAGACCCGGCGGAGGATGATCATCACCATCAACAGCGCCGCGATCCCCGAGAAGATCGCCCCGACCACGAAGTAGGGCCCGAAGATGGTCGAGTGCCAGCCGGGCTGCAGGGTCATGGCGAAGATGTAGGAAATGACCGTGTGGACCGAAACCGCGATCGGAATGACCAGCACCATCATCACGTTGACCGCCCGGTCGAGCACCTTGCGCTGGCGCGGGGTCCCCTGCCAGCCCCAGGCGAGAAAGGCGTAGAGCCAGCGCGGCCGCGCCCCGCGGTCGCGCAGCAGCGCGATGTCGGGGATCATCGGGATGTAGAGGTAGACCGTCGAGGCCATGAAGTAGGCGGTGATCGAGCTGACGTCCCACAGGAGCGGCGACTGCAGCCGCCCGGCCGAGAAGATGTTGAGCATGCGGTCGGGCCGCCCGAGGTCGAGCACCGGGTGGAAGCCGCCGATCGCCAGCACCACGACGGTGATGACCTCCGCCATGCGGGTGATCGGCCGCCGCCACTCGGCGTGGGAGAGCCGCAGGATGGCCGAGATCAGGGTGCCGGCGTGGCTGATGCCGATGAAGAAGACGAAGTTGACGATGTAGAAACCCCAGGCCACCGGCTGGTTGAGCCCGGTGACGCCGAGGCCGTAGAGGATCTGGCGGCCGAACAGCACCCAGGCCGAGAGGATCACCAGCCCCAACAGGGTGGTCGCCACCCGGAACCCCAGGCCGGGCTCCTCCACCGAGCGCAGCAGGTCGCCGACGTCCAGCTCGGCCGCGGTCCGCTTCCGGCTCATTCCTTCTCCGCCAGATAGATCACCTTGGGCCGGGTGCCGAGGTCTTCGTGGGGCCGGTAGGCGCGCGGGCTGCGCGCCAGCTCGCTCACCCGGCTGTGCGGATCGTCGAGATCGCCGAACTCGATCGCCCGGGCCGGACAGCTCTCGGCGCAGGCGGTGGTGACCTCGCCGTCGCGGATCTCGCGGTCCTCGAAGCGCGCCTGCTCGCGGGCGTGGTTGATCCGGTGGTGGCAGAAGGTGCACTTCTCCACCACCCCCTTGGGCCGCAGCGAGACGTCGGGGTTGGCCTTCTTGCGCAGCTCCCCCGGCCACTCGGGCTCGAACCAGTTGAACACCTTGGCGTTGTAGGGGCAGGCGGCCATGCAGTAGCGGCAGCCGATGCAGCGCGAGTAGACCTGGCCGACGATCCCCTCGTCGCTCAGATAAGTGGCGTGCACGGGGCAGACCCGGACGCACGGCGGGTTGTCGCACTGCACGCACAGCACCGGCTTGTAGCGCACCTCGGCGTGGGTGGCGGTGCCCGACACCTCGCGCAGCAGGCGGATCCAGTGGAAGGCGCGGCTCTCCCTGGTCTGCTCCCGTCCGACCGCGGTCAGGTTGTTCTCCTGATGGCAGGCGGCCATGCAGTTGCCGCAGCCGGTGCAGCGGTCGAGGTCGATGGTCATGCCCCAGCGGGCCATCAGCCGTGCCCTCCGGCCAGCGGCCGCGGTCCGCCCCGCCGCCGGCGCTCGACCAGCCGCACCCTCACCGGGGTGCCGCCGGTCGCCAGCCGGCCGGAGATCGGGTCGGAGCCCGCTGCAGCCAGGGCCACCGGGTTGGCGCCGACCCCGTCGGCGGCGCCGCCGGGCTGGCGCCGGCCGAGCCCGAGCGGCACGTGAACTGCGCCGGGCGTGGCGCCCGGCTCGATGGAGACCACGGCCTCGAGCCGACCGCGCGTCGACTCCAGCTCGACCCGGTCGCCCTCGTGGAGGCCCAGTTCGTGCGCCGTCTCCGGCGCCAGCTCGGCCCAGGTCTGCCACCCGGACAGCACCACGTGGCCGTACATCTCGAGCACCATCGGCGAGCTGACCCCCAGGGTCCCGCGGCCGGTGATCGGGCGGAACGGGACCAGCGTCAGCTCTCCCGGCGCCGTCGCCGGCGGTGGCTCGAAGTGCGGCAGGAAGGCCTCGTCGCCGGCCGGCGTCGCCGCCGCGTCCGCCCCGGCGCGCTCGCCCAGCCGGCGCTCCAGCTCGAGCGAGAAGAACTCGAAGCGGCCGCTGCGGGTGGGGAACAGGCGCTCCCAGTCGCCGCCCGCGCGCACCGGGTTCCACCAGCCGCCCTCGGTGGTCAGATCGCTCCAGAAGGCGTCGCGGTCGCCGCGCTCGAGGAACCGCCAGCCGCGCTCCTCGAGGAAGTGCACCCAGGTCTCCTCGAACGAGCCCGAGATCACCGACCCCTGACCCGACACCAGCAGCCCCTCCAGCCGCTGCTCGAGATAGCCCCGGTAGTCCTTCCAGGGCAGCGCCGCCGCGGCCGGCCCGCCGGCGCGGCGCGCCAGCTCGAGCAGCACGTCGCCCGGGTGGCGGCTGTCGAAGAGCGGCTCCACGACCGGACGGGTGACCCCCAGTACGCTGAAAGCGACGCCGGGCGGGGTGGTCGACTCCTGCCAGGTCTCGAAGAACAGCGGAGTCGGCAGCACCAGGTCGGCGCAGGCGGCGGTCTCGTCCAGGAACGGGCTGCAGGCCACCACCAGGGGAACGCCGCGCAGGGCCGCGGCCAGCTCGTCGCCGGCCGGGCTGTCGTGGACCGGGTTGGCCCCGACCAGGAAGACCACCTCGAGGTCCCTGGCGGCCGCCAGGGCGGCGATCGGATCGCTTCCCGGCGCCGCTCCGGCTCCGTTCGGCGCGAAGATGCCCGGGCCGGCCGGTTCCGGCAGCGGCGCCAGCGGCGTGAACGGGATCGGCGGCGGCAGCACCACCCCGCCCGGCCGGTCGAAGGCGCCGAGCAGCGCGTTGAGGGCGTGGACGGCGAGACCGGTCGAGGCGGCGTTCGGCCCGGTGGCCGCCTCGCCACCCCACACCACCACCGGTGACGCGGCCCGCGCCAGCCGCCGCGCGGCGCGGATGATCTGCCCGGCATCGCAGCCGCTCAACTGCGCCGCCCGATCGGGGTAGTAGCGCTCCAGCAGCAGCCGGCGGAAGCCCAGCCGCGGCCGGCCGGCGTCGTCGGTCCAGTCTTCGAAGCCGAAGGTGTGCTCGCTGACGAAGCGGCGGTCGTAGCGCCCCTCCCTGACCAGCACGTGGGCGATGCCCAGGGCTACCGCGGCGTGCGTCCCGGGCCGCACCGCCAGGTGCTCGTCGGCCTTGGTGGCGGTGGGCGACAGCCGCGAGCCGACGTGGATCAGCCGGCCGCGCTCGGCCCGGGCTCGCCAGCCCACCATGGCGGAGACCACGTGGATCGGCGCCGCCCCGTCCTCGAACAGGTCGAGGCCCACCGACAGCACCAGGTCGCTGTGAGCGAGGTCGAAGCCGGGCACCCGGTCCAGGCCCTGCGACAGCAGATAGGGCAGCGCCGCCGCCTCCTCGGGCCGCGCCACGTTGGGCGAGCCGAGGGCGTGGACGAAGCGCGTGGCCAGCTCGTCGAAAAGCCGGCCCGGCTCACCGCTCAGCAGGGCCACCCGGCGCCCTTGGCCGCCGGCGACCAGCGAGGCCACTCGATCGGCGATCTCGCCCAGCGCCTCCTCCCAGCCCACCGCCTCGAAGTCGCCGTCGGCCCGACGCCGCCGCGGGCCCTGCAACCGGTCGGGGGCGTAGAGCACCTCGAGTCCCGCCTGTCCCACCGGACACAGGCCGCCCCGGTTCAGGGGATGCCGCGGGTTGCCCTTGAGCCCGACCGGCAGACCGTCGACCAGCCGCACCGTGAGCCCGCACCCGCCCTCGCAGAGACCGCACAGGGTGTGGTGGTGGCTCTCGATCCCCGGGCCGCGCAGGGCGGCCTCCACCAGCCGGTCGGGCACCAGGAAGCGACCGCACCCGCCCAGCGCCGCGGCGCCGGCGGCGCCCCCCAGCAGTTTCAGGAATTCGCGGCGCTCGAGGATCACCGGGACTCCTCAGTGGTGGCAGTGGATGCAGTCGTTCGACGCACCCGATTGGTCGTGGCACTCCATGCAGTCGTTCATCGTCGGTCGCCGGTGCGGTCGGGTGACCGGCTCGGTGCGCTCGCCCACCTGGCCGTGGCAGACCTCGCACTCCAGGCCGGCGATCGCGGTGTGCCGGCGATGCGAGAAGTAGACGTGGGCCGGCACCCGGTAGACCTTCTGCCAGGGGATGGGCTGGCCCGTCGTCACGTACTCGACCACCTGCGCCTCTTCGGCTGACTCGCCCTGAACCTCCTCGTGACAGTCGACGCAGACCTCGACGTTGGGGATGGTGGCGCGGACGCCGCTCAGGGCCCAGCGGTGGCAGTCGGCGCACTCGGCGCCCACCTCCTCGACGTGGAGGTTGTGGTTGAAGGCCACGGGCTGGGTGACCCGCCAGGGCCTGTAGGGCAGAAAAGGCGCGGCCGTGCCGAGCACTACCGTGAGCAACGTCAGGGTTCGGGCCGGAGCGGCGATCAAGGACGCCTCGCTAACGCCGATGGTAGACTCGCGCCAAAGGAACTTCGCTCCCTCGCTGGACGACGCCGAGAAGCTACCGGTGGTCTCGCCGGGAGCGAACACCCCTAGGGATGGCTGGCGGCCTCCCTCCAGGCGGGAAGCGGGCCACCCGCTCGGGTAGTTGGCCTCGGGCCCGCCGGCTACGAGGCCGCCACGGATCACCAGGCGTCCGGCGCGCGGTGGGGGACCGCCCCGTGGTTAGAATCCCGCGCGATGAGACGGACCCTGCACGGCTTCGCCTTTTGTGCTCTGGCCGCCGCCACGCTGGCCGCGGCGCCCTCGGAGGAGGCGCTCGAGCTCCGCAACCTGGGGCTCGCCGAGCTCGAGAACGAACAGCCCGGCAACGCCGAGGAGCTCTTCCGCCGGCTGGTGGCGATGGTGCCGGACGACCCGCTGCCGGCCGCCAACCTGGCGATCGCCGCGCTCCGCCAGCAGAAGTTCGAGGAGGCGAGCGAGTGGGTCGGCCGGGCGCTGGCCAAGAGCCCGGGCGACCCACGGCTGCTGGCCATCGAGGCCGAGATCCACCTGTGGAGCGGTCAGCCGCAGCAGGCGCTCGCCGTCTACCGGCAGGCGGCCGCCGGTGCCCCGCGGGACCCCGAGATCCAGTACGCGCTGCTCCGCCAGGCCGCCAACTTCCCCGGCGACGAGGCGACGGTGGCGGCCGGCGAGGCGCTGGGGCGACTCATGAAGCTGCGGCCCGACAACCTGGTGGTGATGCTCCAGGTCGGCCAGCAGGCGGTCGCTGCCGGCGACCGGGCGGCGGCCACCGCCGCCTACCTGCGGATCCGCGAGCTGCTGTGGCAGGCCCCGGGGCCGGCCGAGCGGCTGCTCGAGGAGATCCTCGGCAAGCTGGAGGCCGGCGAGCCGGCGGCGGCGCGGGTGCCGGCGCAGCGCCTGGAGAACGTCCTCAAGGTGACGCCGATGTTCCGCGAGACCCAGCGCGAGCTGGCGACCGGCATCCAGGGGGTGCCGCTGGTGCGCTTCCGCGACGAGCCGGAGCCGGTGGTCTTCGGCGAGCCTCTGGAGGTGCGCTTCCGTGGTGCGCGGCTGGCCGAGGGGCCGGCGGCGGCGCCGGTGGCGGCCGACTTCGACGGCGACCGCCGAACGGACCTCGCCTGGCTGGCGGGCGGGCAGCTCGTCGTGCGGCTGGCGACCGCCGGCGGGGGGCCGCCGGCGCGGCTGCCCGCGGCCGGGATCGCCGGGCTGCTGGCCGCCGACCTCGACAACGACGGCAAGCTCGACCTCGTCGGCTGGGGCACCGAGCGGTTCGAGCTGTGGAAGGGAGACGGGGCGGGCGGCTTCACCGCTGCCTCCGACTCCGGGCTCGCCGGCGGCGCCGCGGCGGCGGCGGTGATCGACTTCGACATCGAGGGCGATCTCGACCTGGCGGCGGTCGGCGGCAAGCGCGGGCTCGAGCTCTACCGCAACGCGCTCGCCGGTCCGCTCGAGGCGGTGGGCGAGCGCACCCTGCCGCGCCCGGCGCCCGAGGACGGCACCGCGCTCATCGTCTCCGACCTCGACCGCGACGGCGACCTCGACCTGCTGGTCGCGCACCGCGGCGGCCTGGCCTGGCTCGACAACCTGCGCCAGGGCACCTTCGTCGACCGCACCCACGAGTCGGGGCTGGCGGCGGCCGGCGCGGCCAGGGCGATGGCCAGCGCCGACCTCGACAACGACGGGCTGCCCGACCTGGTGACCGCCGGCCGCGGCGTCAAGCTCTACCGCAACCTGGGCGGGCGCTTCGGCCCCTGGGCGCTGGGCGACAAGCTCCGGACCAGCGCCGAGTTCAGCTCGGTCGAGACCTTCGACGCCGACAACGATGGCCGGCTGGACCTGGCGGTCGGCGGGCCGGGCGGGCTGGCGGTGCTGGCGCGGCGCCAGGGCCGTTTCGAGTTCCTGCCGCTGGAGGAGGCGCCCTCCCGGGTGGCGGCGGTCCTCGCCGCCGACCTCGACCAGGACTGCGACCTCGACCTGGTGACCGCCGGCCCCGAGGGCGTGCACCGCCTCGAAAACCTCGGCGGCGACGCCAACCGCTGTCTCCAGGTCAGGCTCCAGGGTCTCGACAAGGGCAGCAGCAAGAACAACTTCTTCGGGCTCGGCGCCACCCTCGAGCTGCGCGCCGGCCGCGCCTACCAGTTCCGCGAGGCGACCGGCGACGTCACCCACTTCGGGATCGGCCGCTTCGCCGAGGTCGACCTGCTGAGGGTGGTGTGGACCAACGGCGTGCCCCAGAACCGGCTCGCTCCCGGGGCCGAGCCGCGGATCGTCGAGGAGCAGCTCCTCAAGGGGAGCTGCCCGTTCCTTTACGCCTGGGACGGCGAGCGGGTGCGGTTCGTGACCGACCTGCTGTGGGGCGCGCCGGCCGGGCTGCCGGTGGCGCCCGGGGTGTGGGCCGGCGCCGACCCCTCGGAGCTGGTGCGGGTCGACGGCGCGGCGCCGCGCGGCGGGGTCTGGGACCTGCGGATCACCGAGGAGCTGTGGGAGGCGGCGTACTTCGACCTGGTGCGGCTGTGGGTGGTCGACCACCCGGAGGACGTCGAGGTCGCCAGCAGCCTCAAGGTGGTGCCGGGTGCGCAGGTGCCCGACCGGGTGCACGGCACCCGCGGGCTGCGGCCGGTGGCGGCGGCCGTCGACGCCGCCGGGAACGACGCCACCGCCCGGGTCGCCGCCCGCGACGAGATCTACGCCGACGGCTGGCGGGCGAGCGCCTACCAGGGGGTTGCGGCCAAGCCCTGGAGCTTCACCTTCGACCTCGGCGAGGCGCCCGCCGGACCGGTGCGGCTCCACCTCGACGGCTGGATCTTCCCCGCCGACGCCAGCCTCAACCTGGCGGTGGCCCAACGCCAGGGCGGGCCGGCTCCCCTGCCGCCGCGCCTCGAGGTCGAGACCGCCGCCGGCTGGCGCACCCTCCTGCCGTCCATGGGCTTCCCGGCCGGCAAGACCAAGACCATGGTGGTCGACACCCCGCCGCTGCCCGCCGGCGCCCGGCGGCTGCGGATCGTCTCCGGGCAGTGGCTCTCCTGGGACCGCGTCGCCTGGTCGGAGCGGCCTGCCGACGCCGAGCCCGTGGTCCGCACCCGGCTCGCCCCGGCGCGGGCCGACCTCGCCTACCGCGGCTTCTCGGCGCCGGTCCGTGAGAGCCCCAACGGCCCACACCTCTTCGACTACGCGCGGATAACTAGTGAGTCCCCCTGGCTCCCCTTCCCCGGCCACTACACCCGCTACGGCGACGTCCGCGAGCTGCTCGCGACGGCCGACGACCGCTCGGTGATCCTCGGCCCCGGCGACGAACTGCGGCTCGCCTTCGACGGCGCCGGCCTCGAGCCGCCGCCCCCCGGCTGGCGCCGCACGGTCTTCCTCGAAAGCCACGGCTGGGACAAGGACGCCGACCGCAACACCTGGGAGGCCAAACAGCTCGAGCCGCTCCCCTTCCGGGCGATGAGCGGCTACCCCTACGGCCCCGGCGAGAGCTACCCCGACACCCCGCTCCACCGCCGCTACCGGGAGGAGTGGCTGACCCGGGTGGTGACCGGCACCGGTTCGATCCGGCCCACCGCCGCAGCGGCGGACACGGATGGAGCCGCTGCGAGCGAGCCCGCGGACGGGTCGGTCCGTGCCGGCCCGGCCGGGGCCACCACCCGGCGCTGAGCGCCTCCCTGACCTGGACAGCGCCGCGACCGTGGACCCCCGCCGGCAGCCTCCATCCGCCAGTCGCCCCCCGGTCGGCCCCGGCCCCCGGTGGCCGCGGCATCTGTGGCTCGGCCTGGCGCTGATCGCCTTCTCCTGGCCCGCCACCTGGCACCTGCCGGGGCTGCGCTCGCACTACCTGTTCTTCCCCCTCTGGCTGGGGTACGTCTTCACCGTCGACGCGCTGGTCCTGCGCCGCAGCGGCAGCTCGCTGCTCACGCGCGCGCCCCGCGACCTGGCGCGCCTGCTCGCCGCCTCGGTCCCCACCTGGTGGCTCTTCGAGGTCCTCAACTGGCGGCTCGGCAACTGGGTCTACCTGGGCCGCGACGAGGTCGGCGACCTCGAGTACGTCCTCTTCGCCTCGCTCGCCTTCTCCACCGTGCTGCCGGCGGTCTTCGAGAGCGCCGAGCTGCTGGGCACCTTCGGCTGGGTCGAGCGGCTGCGGGGGCGAAGAGCCCTCGATCCGAGCCCCGGGCTCCTGGCCGGCAGCTTCGCCCTCGGCGCCCTGATGCTCGTCCTGTTGCTCGCCTGGCCGCGGATCTTCTTCCCGCTGACCTGGCTGGCACTGCTCTTCCTGCTCGACCCGGTGGTCTACCGGCTGGGTCGCCCGTCGCTGCTGGCCCGGCTCGAGCGCGGCGACCGCCGGCTGCTGGTCGCGCTACCGCTGGCCGCTTTGCTCTGCGGCTTCTTCTGGGAGCTGTGGAACCTCCACGCCTACCCCAAGTGGGTCTACGAGATCCCCGTCCCCTGGCTCGACGTCGCCCACCTCTTCGAGATGCCGCTCCCCGGCTACCTCGGCTATCTGCCCTTCGGTCTCGAGCTCTACCCCCTCACCCACCTGCTGCTGCGCCGCCCACCGGCCCTGCGGCCGTAGGCGGAATCCGCTTCAGCAGGCGCCCGGCGTGCCGCCGGTGCCGGTCTCGAGGATCTCGAGGCGGTCGGGAGCGTTGGGCACCATGCACAGGAACTCGAAGGGGCCCTCGACCACCTCGTACGAGTGCGGGGCGCCGGCCGGGATGTAGAGCACGTCGTCGGGCCCCACCTCGTGGACCCGCTCGCCGATGGTCACCCGGGCGCGGCCGCGGAGCACGTACTGCTCGTGCTCGACGGCGTTGGTGTGCCGCGGCATGCCGCCGCCCTCGCCCATCCGGAAGCGCCGCATCGCGAAGTTCGGCGCCCCGTCGTCGGGGCCCAGCAGCACCTGGGTCTCGGTGGCGCGCCCCGCGGGCACCCCTCGGGCGGGAACCTCGTCCGCGCGTTTGACCACCGGGCGACTCATTGAAGCCCAGCATATGTCAAGAGTGGAAGCTGCCGAGGCGGTGCACGAGTGGCCGCTCTTCCGACAAGCCAGGGAGGAGAGCTGGGTAAGAAGGGGCTCGCGGGCCGTCGCGTCGTCTGTGGCATGGCCGTGCACGCCGGGCTGGCGGCCACCGGACGTCTCGCTCCACTTGAACGCCGGAGATTGTCCGGTCGGCTCAGCGCCGTCGGTACCTGCGGTCCTCGGCTTAGCCGCTGCTTCGAGCGCATTGCCCGCGGGAATGGGTATCCTGTCACCGTGTTGCAGCGCGAGCCGTGATGGTTTCGTGAGAAATCGGAGCTACGCTGAAGTCTCGCAGTTGATCTCACCTGGATTCGAGGAGGCGGTACGGTGATCTCGAAAAGCTTCGGAAAAGCGCTGGGCGTAGTCCTCCTGGGGGGCTTTGTCGCGGTCGCGCTGGCCGGGCTGGGACCGGCGCCGGCGGAGGCGGCCGACGGGGCGGTGTACGTGATGACCAACGCGCGGTCGGACAACCGGATCGTGATCTACGACCGCGCCGCGAACGGGATGCTGACCATGCGCGGCTCGGTGTCGACCGGCGGCCGGGGGAGCGGCGGGACCATCGATCCGCTGGCGTCGCAGGGGTCGCTGGTGCTGAGCGAGGACCAGCAGTGGCTCTACGCGGTCAACGCCGGCAGCGGCCAGATCTCGGTCCTCGAGGTCACCGGCGACGGGCTGGAGCTGGTGCAGGTCCTCCGCAGCCGCGGCACCTTCCCGGTCAGCCTCAGCGCGGTGGGCAACCGGCTCTACGTCCTCAACGCCATGGGCCGCACCCACGTCCAGGGGTTCCGAATCCGGGAGGACGGGACCCTCAAGCGGCTCGTCCGCTCGCGGCGCCTCGTGACCAGCGAGGTCACCGCCGACGGGAGGCCGCTGCACCCGGCCCAGGTCCAGATCAGCCCGCTGGGCGACTGGCTGGTGGTCGACGACGTGGCCACCAGCGAGATCCACGTCTGGGCACTCGACGGCCGCGGGCGGCCGAGCGTCGAGGCGACCGTCAATCCGTCGGCCGGCGGCGGCCCCTTCGGCTTCACCTTCTCGCGCAAGAAGTACCTGGTGGTCGGCGAGCTGTTCGGCGTCATGCCGCCCGGCACCGCCGGCGCCGGGGCGGTCTCCTCGTACAGCATCGCCGACGACGGCACGCTCGAGCCGATCAGCGCCTCGGTCCAGAACCGCCAGTCGGGGGTCTGCTGGATGGTCAGCGACGGCGGCCGCTTCGTCTACACCACCAACACCAACAGCGGCACCATGACCGCCTACCGGGTGCGCAAGAACGGCCGCCTCAACCAGCTGGCCGGCAACGGCATCTCCTTCCGCTTCCCGCGCCCGCCCAACGCCCTGCCCATCGACGTCGCCTCGGCCGACGGCTTCATCTACACCCTCAACACCGGCACCGGCACGGTCGGCATCTTCTCCCGCAGCCGCGGCTCCGGCCAGCTCACCTTCCTCGGCGAAGCCGGCGGCCTCCCGCCCCTCGCCGGGCTGCAGGGCATCGCGGCGCGGTAGTTCGTCGGAGCCGGCGGGTGGGGGCCACGGGTCTGCTACAGTGGCCAAAGGCCAGGTGTTGCAGACTGCTCAGGTGAGACCCGCTTGCGGCCGGCGCGGGTGGATGGTGGCGCTGGTGATTGCGGGCTGCGGGCTGGCCTGTGGTGAAACCGCTGAGCCGGAATCGCGCGAGGAGCCGCCCGGCGAGGAGACAGGAGCCGGAGTGACCGACGACACCGTCAACGTGGCATTCATCCTCAAGGGGGAGGCGCGGTCGGCGGGGGCCAAGCAGGAGGTCGAGTCGATCGCCCGCGGGCTGGGGATGGAGCCCACCCGCGCCGGGGCGGCGACGATGACGCTCAAGGTTTCCAGGCAGCGGTTCGAGGAGTTGTTCGGCGGCCGGCCGCAGGAGGTGCCGGCGCTGCCGGCCAGCGCGCGCGACGCCGGGTCCCCGGCGGGCCACCGTTACGAGGAGGAGATCCCGGTGCCCGACGCGCTCTTGCGGTACGTCGAGTCGATCTCGGTCGAGCCCCCCGCCCGCCGGCTGGACGAGCCCTGAGGTCCGACCATGACTCTCGACTCCCCGGAACCTTGAACCCGTAGAGGAGGTGCCAAGATGCCGGCCAGGAAGAAGAAGGCGCGAAGCAGACGGCGGCCCGCCGCGCGGAAGAGCGTCCGCAAGAAGAGCGCGGCCGCCGCCAAGCCGCCGTCGACGCTGTCGATCGCGGTCACCCTGCCGAGCCCCAAGCACGGCGTCGGGCCGACCAAGTTCGCCGCCCGGATGACCGCCTCGCTGGCCGAGGAGTTCAAGCCGGATCCCACCGTGCGCAGCAGCGCGCTCGCCGAGCTCCAGCGGCTGGGCTTCAAGGTCACCTCGCAGGGGCGGATGACGATCTCGGTGCGGGGCAGCCGCTCGCTGTTCGAGCGCACCTTCGGCACCAAGCTGAGCGCCTTCGTGCAACGCCGCGAGATGGCGGACGACGAGGCGTTCTTCTTCCCCGCCAAGGGCGCGCCGTGGAAGCCGCACTCGGGGCTGGCGGCGGTGATCGACGACGCCTACATCCAGTGGCCGCACATCTACATGACCGACCTGTTCAAGAGCACCGAGCCGTCGCCGATCCCGCCGCGGGTCGACTACCACCACCTGCGGGTGGCCGGCGACCTCAATTGGCTGCTCAACGTCGACAAGGTCCACCGCCAGGGCACCACCGGCCGCGGGGTGCGGGTGGCGATGATCGACAGCGGCTTCGCCCACAAGAGCCATCCCCACTTCGGGCGCCGCGGCTACCGCACCACCACCGTGCTCGCCCCGGGCGCGACCGACGTCGACAAGGACGGCAGCAGCCACGGGACCGGCGAGTCGGCCAACCTGCTGGCGGTCGCCCCCGACGTCGAGTTCATCGGCGTCAAGCTCGACAACGAGCGCGGCGGCAAGGGCGCCAGCGTCCACGAGGGGTTCCTGGAGGCGATCCAGCACAACCCGCACGTGATCTCGGTCAGCATCGGGTTCGACATGTGCCCGAGCGACCTGTCGGGCCGGCGCACCAGCAACCAGCACCTGACCGAGCTGCCCAACAGCCTCAAGGCGCTGGAGGCCGAGATCCAGGCCGCGGTCGCCGACGGCACGGTGGTGGTCTTCTCGGCCGGCAACGGGCACGTCGCCTTCCCCGGCATGATGCCCGACGTGATCTCGGCCGGCGGCGCCTTCGTCGACGACAAGGGCGCGCTCAAGGCCTCGGACTACGCCAGCGGCTTCGTCAGCAAGATCTACGCGGGGCGGGTGGTGCCCGACTTCTGCGGGCTGGTGGGGATGCAGCCCCACGCCGACTACATCATGCTGCCGGTGCAGGCCAAGAGCCGCCAGGACGGCCGCGGGCACGACAAGACCGCCGACGACGACGGCTGGGGGGTGTTCAGCGGCACCTCGGCGGCGGCGCCGCAGATCGCCGGGATCTGCGCCCTGCTGCTACAGAAGAGCCCCGGCCTGTCGCCGGCCGACGTCAAGAGCGTGCTCAGCCGCACCGCGGTCGACGTCACCACCGGCAACGCCAACCCCCTGAGCAACGAGGACAAGGGTGGAGAAAAGGCGAAGGTCGGCCCCGACGCGGCGACCGGCACGGGCCTGATCGACGCCTTCGAGGCCTGGAAGCTGGTCTAGCAGCTAGCCGCCCGCGAACCTGTCGCGACGCCCTACTGCTCGACCAGCGTCACCTCGCCGACCACCGGCTGCGCCTCCGAGGCCGGAGTCCCGACGGGGGCGATGGTCAGGCTCGGCGAGCCGCCCAGCCGGCCGTCGGCCTCGAGCTGCTTGGCGAGGTCGGTGACGTCGAAGCTGTAGTAGGCGTCGTGCGACATGTCGTCGCCGTGGGCGCCGAAGCCGAAGAAGTTGAGGGTGCCCACCAGGTGCTCGCCGCCCGCCGCCGGGTTGGTCCCGTCCGGCAGCCCGAGGTAGACGTGGTAGAGGACGCCCGGCTGGGCGTCGGTGGCGAGTCCCCGGGCCACCAGGTAGAGCCGCTTGTCCTCGAGGGCGCGGACCTGGTCGCCGAGCGGCGGCGCCGGCTGCTCGTCGAGCTCCGCAGGCGGTGGGGCGAGGGTCGCCCGCACGGCGCCGGCGGTCAGCGAGATCGGCTGCGCACGGGCCGCGGTGCGCGGCTGCACGACGACCGGCACGTCGTCCATCGGGGCGGGCGCCGGCGGGCACGGCGGCACCGGCTCGAGCCGGTCGTAGGTGTAGCCCAACGGCGCGATCGACGTGAAGTCGGCGGTCTTGCCGACCACCCGGTTGCCGTCGCGGTCGGCGAACACGAACTCCTGGTCGAGCCAGGCCGCGGTGCTGGGGTTGACCCGGCCGGCGGCGTTCCAGCTCGCCCACAGCCGGTCGATGTTGCAGTGGTGCATCCAGAAGATCGGATCGCCGGCCGCCCAGGGGACCGAGCCCATGTTCTGACTGTCGCCCGTCAGCACGTGGATGTTGCCGTGGAGCCCGAAGTCGAGACGCCGGTTGAACCCCGGGATGACGCCCTGCTGGCTGTAGCCGCACTCCCCCAGCGCCGAGGTGCTGAGCGGATTGCCCGGCTCGCCCTGGTCGATCGCCTGTCCGGCGTTGACCCCCGAGTTGCGCTTGCCCACGAAGAGCGAGCCGAAGGTGGGGTCGCCGTCCTGGCGAAACTCGGGAGGAATGACGCCGTGGAGCGCCGGATCGGCGACCGAGTAGTCCCAGTAGGGCAGCGTGAACTCGTCGTTGCCGCTGACCTGGCGGATTATCTGCTCGAAGAAGAAGACGTACATCCGGTGCCAGGGCAGGAAGTCGTCCTCCGGCGGACCGAAGTGGGCGCGGCAGGTGTTCCACATGTCGTTGGCGAGGTCGCGGTCCGGGCTCGCCGTCGGGTAGATGCGGGCGATCTCGCCCGCCTTGGTGCGGTCGTTGCGCACCGCGTGGGTGTACCACTGGAAGACCCAGCCCAGCGGGTCGCCCTCGGCGATCGCGGTCTTCATCTGGTTGACCGCCTGGGCGTAGATCTCGAGCATCGCCTGGCCCTCGGGGCTGCGGGTGTCGTGGCGGACGAGCGCGCCGGGTGAGGGACCGGTGCCGGTCGGCCCGGTGGGGCCTTCGCCCTCGACCCCGTTCGACCCGTTGCCGCCTCCGCCCCCGTTGCAGCCCGGGAGCCAGAGTGAGAGGGGAATGGCGGCGGTACCGCCGAGGAATGCACGGCGGGTGAGCTTCGACATCTCGGGGCTCCTTTCCCGGCCGGGTCTGCCCGCGGCCGTCGGCCGGCGCGACCTCTAGAACTGCTCGGCCGATCCCAAGCCGATCGACCGGCGCGCCAGGCGGCTGTTGAACTAAGCTGCCCGCAGACTAGACGAGGCGGGAGAGGCTGTCAACGGCCCGGTTCGACGCGAGCGCGGCGATGCCGGGGGCACGGGCGTCGACGCCACGCGGTTCCTGTCCACTACCCAGCGGGGAGTTCGCGAGCGATGCTTTGGTGGGCTCGCCGATCGGGCCCGGCGGCAGCCTTGCCCGGGCGGCTACTGAACGACCAGCTCGACGCGGCCGATGACCGGGCGGGCGCCCTCCGTCGGCGAGCCGGTGGCGCGGATCGTGAGCTCGATGGCCTCCCCGATCAGACCGCGCTCACCGAGCGAGCGTACCGCCCTCGAAACCTCGAAGCTCTGCCAGTCGGCGGCCGGGCCGGGCGGCCGGGTGCCGCCGTCGACGGGGGTGGCGCCAAAGAAGTTGAGGCTGCCGACGTGCCGCGGGTCGTCGGTGGCCGGCTCGGCGCCGGCGGGCAGGCCGAGGTAGAGGTGAAAGAGCACTCCTGGCGGAGCGCTGGCGGAGAGGCCGCGCAGGACCAGGTAGAGCCGCCGATCCGGACCCAGCGCCTCGAGTTCGGCGGCGAGCGGACGGTCGCCGCTGGGTGCCAGCCGGACCCGCGACGGCAGCTCGGACAGCTCGATGGGGCCGGCGGCGACGGCGATCATCCCGTCATCTTCGGAGGCGGTGGCCACGGTGGCGCCCGGACCGGCACAGGCCAAGAAAGCCGGAGCGAGGGCGGCGACGGCAGTGAGCAGCAACCCTGGGATCCACCTCGCCTTCATCGCTGGCGCTCTGGGAAGGGGCCGGCCGGAACCGGCGCTATCCTCAGCAACCAGCCCGCCCCGGCGGAAAATTCCGCTCCGGCCTTCCGGACGGCCGGCCGCCCAAGGGCGCCGCTCGGGCTCGCCGCCCGCAAGGGTGTCTGCCAGCGCCGCACCTCCAGCGGACCGCTCGTGCATCGATGCCTTAGGCTGAGCGGGTGGACTGGCCGGGCTCGTTCCAGCGACTGGCCGAAGAGCAGATCGAGCTGGCCGCCGCGGCGCCCCGACCCTGGACGCCGCCGGCCCAGCCCTACGCGATCGGTGGCTGTTTCGTCTGTTTTCCGCGCGGCAAGCCGGGCGAGGGCGCCAAGGGGGACCGGGCCTGGGCGGGCGCAGCCGTCATCGCGCCGGTCCGCGGCGTCCTCACCGCCCGCGTCACCGGCGAGGCCGGCGCCCACTACGAGGCCGGGCTCCTCGCCCTGCGCGAAGGGCCCCTGCTGGAAGCGGTGGTCCGTGCCCTGCCCCTGTGCCCGGGCGCCCTGCTGGTCAACGCCACCGGCCGCGACCACCCGCGCCGGGCCGGCCTGGCCCTCCACCTCGGCGCGCTGCTCGACCTCCCGACCATCGGCGTCACCCACCGCCCGCTCCTGTCGCGTGGCGACTGGCCCGACCTCGCGCGCGGCGCGCACTCGCCGCTCGTCCTCGACGGCGAAACGGTCGCCTACTGGCTCTGCACCCGCGACGACACCCGGCCGCTGGCCGTCCACGCCGCCTGGCGCACCGACCCCGAGATCGCCCTCGCCGTAGCCCGCGCCGCCACCTCCGGCCGCGCCCGCACCCCCGAGCCGCTCCGCCACGCCCGCCGCGTCGCCCGCTCGGCCCGCACCGCCGCGATGCAGCGTGCTCTCTGAGGCCCTAGCAGCCCGTGGTGGAAGTCGGTCGGGTCGGCTGGCGAGCGCGGCGGGGCCGGAGGCCAGGCGCCGCGACGCAGGCAATGCCGAGCCATTGTCGAGGAGCGGCAAC
>JBFGCA010000009.1:0-67084 GCA_041567315.1 Thermoanaerobaculia bacterium
CGGTAAGTTCCTTGTCACATCGAGAGCGGCGAAGCGGCCGCTGGGCAAGGCGCGACGAGCGAGCATCTCGAGGCTATATGCGACCGAGGAGCAACGCCGCCCAGCGGGATGCAGCGCCGCTCGAATGTAAAGGAACTTGCCGCACGGGACACTAGGGATGTCCTGGTGGTCTCCGATCCGGCCGCGCAGCGTCCGGCGAGCTCGTGATGCGGGCGGCGCGGCTCGCGGTCCGACGCTCGGTCTGGCCGGTGGCCTAGCTATCGCCGGCATGCTGGCTTTGTCGGCGGCGGTGGCGCAGGACCCGGCCGGCGCGCAGGAGCGCGAGGCGCCGGTTCCCGTGCCGCTACCAACCCGGCAGCCGCCGCCCGAGGTGGCGCGCTGGCTCGAGGCGCCGGTGGAGGAGGCGGTTCCCGGACTCGCCGGACGCCGGCGGGTGCGTTTCTCCGAGCCCTCGCCGCTGAGCCTGCTCGAGGTCCACCTCGAGCGCTCGGCGACCCCGGCCGCCGACGCCGCCGGGCTGGACCCCGGAGCCGCCACCTACGACCCGGCGGCCGAGAGCTACCAGCTCTTCGTGCCGGGCGGGGAGCCGCCGGCGGCGGGCTGGGGGGTGCTGGTCTGGATCTCGCCCACCGTCTACGGCGGTTTCAGCCGGCCGGGGATCGAGGCGGTGCTCGAGCGCCGGCGGACGATCTGGGTGGGAGCCGACGGGGCGGGCAACCCGCGGGCGCTGTGGGACCGCTGGGGGCTGGCCCTCGACGCCGCCCATCATCTGCCGCGGCTCTACCCGATCGACCCGCGGCGGGTCTACGCCGCCGGCTACTCGGGCGGCGGACGGGTGGCGAGCGCCCTGGCCACCCTCTATCCGGAGGCCTTCGCCGGTGCCTTCTGCTGGTTCGGGGTGGACCACTTCCACGAGCTGCCGCTCCCCGGCCGGCCGGGTTCGCGCTGGCCGGCCCGCTTCCCGCGGCCGCCGCGGGCGGCGCTCAAGCAGGTGCGGGAGCAGAGCCGCTTCGTCCTGCTCACCGGCGAGCACGACTTCAATCGGCCGCAGACCCGGGCGGCCTACGACCATCTGCGCAAGGACGGCTTCCGGCACCTGACGCTGATCGAGGTCCCCGGTGCCAACCACTACCACGGCGTCCGACCCGAGTGGCTGGAGCGCGGGCTCGCGGCGCTCGACGGCGGGGCGGAGTAGGCCGAGGCGGCGGGCCGACCGAGGGGGCGACCAAGGAAAAGGGCCGCCCTCGAGCGGGCGGCCCTCGGGCCGGTCACCCCGGTCGGTCACCCGGCACCTGGGCTACTGGCGCGTGTAGGTGATCTCCATCGTCTTGGCCTCGCCCTCGCCGCGGTCTTCGTACCAGTCGTAGACCTGCTTGTCGCTGCCCTCCGAGCGCATCACCGAGCGCACCTTGACCGTGGAGCCGCTCATCGGGTCTTCGTACTCGCCGGTGTAGGTGACCGCGCCCGACTCCGGGTCACGGGTGCCCTCGCTCACGAAGCAACCGGTCGACATGCTGTCCGTCCAGTTGCTCCAGTACTTGCCGGTCACATTGTCGTAGCCGCTGTGGCCGATCCCCTCGAAGGGCTTGCCCATCATCTCGCTCGCCACCCTCTCCTCGAGCACCCGGCCGCCGAGCAGCATGGTGCGCTCGACGGTGCCCTCGGAGACCATCGGCTCGCCGTCCGGCTCCATCCAGAACTTGCCGACCATCTTCCAGCTGCCGGCGTAGGAGGCGAGCATCTGGTGCGGCTCGCCGGGGGTCATCGCCTTCTCCCAGGCCTCCATCATCGCCGCCATCTCGGGGCTCGCGCCCTCCGGCTCCTGGGCGGCAGCCGGGGCTGCGGCCAGCAGGGTGGCGGTGACCAGGCAGACGAGGGCGAACACGGTTTTCTCGACGCGCATTGCGGAGATCCTCCTTCGTGAGTTGTCTGTTGCGGGCTGTTGCAGTTTACGACAGGGAGGCGGCGAAGGTTGCCGGCGGCGCCCGCGGCGCGCCGGTCCTCGATCGGCGTGGTGATCGGTCAGTCATAGATGCCGTCGGCGAACCACTCGCCGCTGCCGCGGTCCCGGAAGATGCGGTAGATGCCGCCGCCGGCGAGCTCGACGTCCCAGTAGTCCCGCTCGACGTTCTCGGTCTCCCACCAGCCCTCCTCCAGGTTCCAGGGGCCGGCGGCGACCCGCACGCGGCCGCGGATGGCGGGGCGCCGGGCGGTGTCCTCGCGGGCCTGCTGCCGCAGCTCGCGCGGCCGTCCGCCGCCGTTGGGACCGTCGCCCGGCGGCCCGGCGTCGGCGATCACCTCGATGGGCAGCGGCGGCCGCAGCACCCGCACCTGGAGCAGTCCGTGGCCGCGGCGCGGCTCGGGCCGCACCTCGGGAGGCGGCGGCGGGGCGTAGGCCACCAGCGCCGAGCGCTCCGGGCGGTGGCCGTCCACCGGCCGCGGCGCGCCGAAGCGGCCGCTGCCCAGCAGCGCGAAGAGCCGTGCCAGGGTGGTGGCCAGCCGGCCCGGCGACAGGGCGGCGGGACCGAACAGCGAGAGCTGGGCCTCCACCGGCCGATCGGGCTCGGCGGTGAGGGTGAAGCCGCAGACCGGCGCCCCCGGCGGCGTCTTCTCCAGATCGAGGCGCAGCAGGGTGAGCAGGGTCTTGACCTCGCGGGTGGGGGCCGGCAGCTCCAGCCGCCGGCGGTGACAGCCGTCGGGCTCGAGGTCCAGCGCCAGCTCCAGCCGGACGCAGGCCAGCCCGCGGCCCTCGAGCCGCCGGCCGAGCCGCTCGAGGGCCGCCCGGGCGACGAACAGGAACGGCTCGATCGACACCAGCGGCCATTCGAGCTCCAGGCCCTCGGTGAAGACCGGCGGCGGCTGGTGGGGCACCAGGGGGTGGGGGTCGATCCCCCGCGCCTTCTGGTGCAGCTCGCGGCCGCTCTCGCCCAGCCGGCTGGCGACATCGTTGGCGGGCAGCCGCGCCAGGTCGCCCACCGAGCGGATCCCCCAGCGGCGCAGGCTCACCACCACTTCGGCCGCGGGCGACAGACGGACCAGAGGCAGGGGGGCGAGAAAGGCCGCCTCGGAGCCGTCCGGAATCAAAGTAGGGGAGCCGGGCTGCTCGGCGGCCACCCGCGCCGCCAGCTTGCTCGAGGCGATGCCCACCCAGACCGGCAGCTGTGCCTTGCCGGCGGCGACGGTGAGGGCGTGGCCCAGGTCGTGCTCGGGCGAGGGGCCGGGGAAGTGACGCTCCAGACCGTCGATCTCGAGGAAGACCACGCCCTCCGCGGCGTCCTCGACCCGCGGCGAGAAGCCCGCCGCCACCTCCAGCAGGCTCGCCCGCGCGGCGCCCTCGCAGAGGGCGTCGCGGCCGCGGGTGAGGAGCTTGGGGATCAGCGCCCGGGCCTGGGGGAGCGACATGCCCGGCAGCACCCCGCCGCGGCGGGCACGGCGGGTGGCGGCCAACACCCGGGCGGCGTTACCGTTGCCTTCGAGGACCGCCGCCGCCTCCTGTTTGAGGGAGGGCTCGCTGCGCAGCCGGGCGGCCAGCGGGAAGAGGGGGACGACCAGGCAGGCGAGACGCGGCATCGGCCTCATCCGGCCTCGGCGAGCCGTTCGAGCCTGCACTCCTCGCCGGGTCGCTCGGCGAGCGGCGGGGCGCCGGTGGCCTCACCGCGGCGTGGGGGGGCCGCCGGGGCGGTGTAGGCCGCGGGGTGGGCGAGGGTGAGGGGCTGGCCGGCCGCCGCCGGTCCGGCGCCCCGCCGTTTCTCCAGCTCGAGGTGGGAGGCCAGCCCTTCCAGCAGCCGCGGCGTGCGCCGGCCGCCCCGCCACAGCGGCCGGCCGCCGCCGGCCCGCGCCACCACCGCCGCCGCCGTGCCGCTCACCCGGTAGGGGCTGGCGACGAGGAGCGCCGAGCGGCGATCCCGGGCCGCCCGGGCCAGCCGCCGCCAGACCGCCTCGGTGCCGCGGCCGCCGGGGACCGGGGGGTAGCCGAGGTCGAGGACCACCAGCGCGAACCCGCCGGTGAGCAGCGTCTCGGCGCTGATCAGGGCCGGCTTGAGATGGCTCGGCCGCACCCACAGCAGGCGCTCCAGCACCACGCCGGCGGCCGCCGCGGCCTGGGGGTCGAGACCGTCGCCCAGGTCCACCAGGGCCGCCCCCTCGCCGGCCAGGGTGGCGCCGGCCAGCGCCGAGAGGACGACCGAGAACCGGCCGCTCGAGCGCCTTCCGACCAGCTCGACGAGCCGTCCGCGGGGCAGTCCTCCCGCCAGTAGCTCGTCGAAGGCGGCGCTGGCGGTGGACAGCGCCGGGTCCGCCGGCAGGTCGGCGTGCCGGCGGATCAGCTCACGGCCGGTGTGGAGTCGCCGATGAAGGAGCGCGGGCATCGTCCGAGGACGGCAGATGCCCCCAGCCCGGAGGGCGGGAAGAGCAGTCTAGGCGTAAGTCAGGCGTAAGTCAAGTCCGATGGAACCCAGGCCGGGGCGTCACCCGGCCTGGACCGATCTCGAGCCTTCTGGGGAGGTGAAAGGAGACGGAGGGACGTGAGGAGTCTACTGGCCCCCGTCGCCGCTGCCGGCGCCCTCGACCATCTCCTCCATGTCTTCCATTCCCTCCTCGATCTCTTCGCCGGTCTCTTCCATCATCTCGCCGGCTTCGTCCATCATCTCGCCGGCCGCCTCACCGACGGCCTCGGCCGCCTCCTCGACCTCTTCCATGGCCTCTTCGATGGCGCCCGCGGGCTCCTCCTGGGCCGGCTGACAGCCGACGGCGGGAAGCAGCAGGACGGCGACTCCAAACAGGGTCAACAGCGACAGCAACCAACGACGCATGACCTTCTCCTCCTTCTGGTTTGGCCGGTCCGATACGGGCCCCTCCACCTCGACGCCGCACCCTCATTCCGCGGGCGCCCTCGGCCGCCCTGAAAAGCAGGCCCCCGAAGTGGCACGGCCGCGGGCGATGGCGGTTCGCGGGTCGTGTGCGAGAGAATGACCCGATTCGGCCGCTAGTATACCTCAGCCCGTCGGTCGGCCGCGGTCTGCTGCAACATGCGTTGGGATGTCGTCACATTCGACTGCTACGGCACGCTGATCGATTGGGAGGAGGGGATCGGCTCGGCTCTGGAGCGGGCGGCCCGCGCCGCCGGCGTCTCGATCGACCGGCAGCGGGCCCTGGAGCTCTACGCCGCCATCGAACCGCAGATCCAGAGCGGGCCGTTCAAGCCCTACCGCCAGGTGCTCGACGAGGCGGCCGCCCGGGTCGCCGAGGCGCTCGGTTTCGAGCCCGGCGGTCCGTTTCTGGCCGACAGCCTCGCCGCCTGGCGGCCGTTTGCGGACACCGCACCGGCGCTCGAGCGTCTGAGCGCGGCCGGTCTGCGGCTCGGCATCCTCTCGAACGTCGACGACGACCTGCTGGCCGCCACCCGCCGCCGTCTGCCGGTGGCCTTCGAGCTGGTGGTGACCGCCCAGCAGGTGGGCTCCTACAAGCCGGCGCCCGGGCACTTCCAGGAAGCGCGGCGGCGGCTGACGGCGGCGGCCGGCGACGGGCGCTGGCTCCACGTCGCGCAGAGCCTGTTCCACGACGTCGTGCCGGCTCAGCGGCTCGGCGTGCCGGCGGCGTGGATCAACCGCAAGGCCGAGCAGGCGCCCCCCGAGGTCGAGCCGGTGGCCGAGTTCCCCGAGCTGGCGGCGTTCGTCGACTGGCTGCTGGGCACCGCCTGAGCCCCCCGAGCCCCCCGGAGCCCTGTGGTAAAGTCCGCCAGCTTCTGCGGCAAGCGACGCAGATCGTAGGAGTATGTACCGTCGAAAAAGGAGGGTCGTCGCGATGAGGGGTCGGGTCTGGGGATCGACGTTGGTGGGGGTTGCCGCGCTCTTCTTGGGGCTGCCGGCCGTGACGGTCGCCCAGGACGACTCGGGGATGTACGTCCGGCACGACGAGGACGACTGGGAGGAGACCGAGCACCGCTACGCCCTGGGCATCGGCTTCGGCCTGGTGAACATCGACGAGGACGACATCCGGGACGACGACGTCGAGCCCTACTACGCCCTCAACTTCCGCATCGGCGTCTTCGGCCGGCCGGCCCGGACCCACGCCAGCCGGCGTTTCGGCATGCGCGGCTATCTGGAGCCCGAGCTCGGCTACTGGTCGCAGAGCAGCCGCGGCATCTCGCGCAGCGACCTGCTGCTCGGCCTCAACCTGATCGGCTCGACCCCGGTCGGCCCGTCGGCCGATTTCTTCGTGGGCGGCGGCATCGGCTACCACTTCGCAGACGACGACTTCAACGCCACCGACGACTCGCTGGGGGTCAACGCCCAGTTCGGCGCCGACATCTTCGTCGCCCGCCGGGTGAGCCTCTTCGCCGTCGGCCGCTTCGACCTGGTCGACGACCGCGACGACCTCGAAGCCAAGGCCTACGTCGGCGCCCGCTTCTACTTCTAGCAGCCCGTCGTGGAAGTCGGTCGGGCCGCGGCGCTAGTCGGTGCCGTTCCCCGCGGGCGCTGCGTGGTGCCGCCCCTGATGGTGACGCGGCCCGCCGCCGTGGTGGTAGCCGCGCAGCCGGACGTAGGCCGCCACCTGCTCGTCGCTGAGCAACGAGCGGGTCTCCAGGTGGGCCGCCAGGTGCGCGTGCCGGAGCGCCGCGCCCAGCTCAGCCAGCTCCTCGAGAGTCGCCCGCAGCTCCTCCGACGTGGCCGTTCCCGCCGCGAACAGCTCGTCGAGGCGGCGCTCCGCGTCGAGCACCATCCCACCCAGCCGCACCGCCTCTTCGTGCATCGCCTCCCAGGCCGCCTCGACCCCAGCCCGCTGCTCGGCGCTCAGCTCGAGCTCGGCGGCCAGCTCCAGCACGTGCTTGGGCCCCGGATAGCCGTTGAGCTCCGCCGCCAGCGCCAGCCCCATCCCCTCTCCGGCCAGCAGCCCCTCGACCTCCTCCCCCGACAGCGCCTTGATCTCCCGCCCCTCGAGCCCCACGTAGGGCGACTCCTCGCCGCCGGCCGGGGACGTCAGCAGGGCGCCCACGAGGACCAGAAACGGGACCAGGGCCGGCGATAAGAAACGCATCGGAAAAGCCTCCTTCCGGCTGCCGGTCCGGTGACCTCAGCCGCGATCCCCAATCGGGGCGGGCTCGTCGAGGTAGGCCTCGAGGGGGTCGCAGGTGCAGACCAGGTTTCGGTCGCCCCAGGCGTTGTCGATGCGGCCGACCGGGGGCCAGAACTTGCGGTCGGTGAGCCAGGGGGCGGGGTAGACGGCGCGCTCGCGGGGGTAGGGGCGGTTCCAGCGGGTGGCGGTGGCGGCGGCGGCGGTGTGGGGGGCGCGCTTCAAGACGTTGTTCTCGCGGTCGGCGCGGCCCTCTTCGATCTCGCGGATCTCCTGGCGGATGGCGATGAAGGCGTCGCAGAGCCGGTCCAGCTCGTGCTTGGACTCGGTCTCGGTGGGCTCGACCATCATGGTGCCGGGGACCGGCCAGGACATGGTGGGGGCGTGGAAGCCGTAGTCCATCAGCCGCTTGGCGACGTCGTCGACGGTCACCCCGGCGCTGTCCTTGAAGCCGCGCAGGTCGAGGATGAACTCGTGGGCCACGAAGCCGTGCCGGCCGGTGTAGAGCACGGGGTAGTGGTCGGCCAGCCGCTTGGCCATGTAGTTGGCGTTGAGGATCGCCACCTCGCTGGCCCGCTTGAGGCCGTCGTCGCCCAGCAGCGCGATGTACATCCACGAGATGGGCAGCACGCCCGGGCTGCCGAAGGGGGCCGCCGAGACCGGTCCGATCGCCTTCTCGCCGCCGGTCGGGACCAGGGGATGGCCGGGCAGGTAGGGCGCCAGATGCGGCGCCACGCAGATCGGCCCCACCCCCGGGCCACCGCCGCCGTGCGGGATGGCGAAGGTCTTGTGCAGGTTGAGGTGGCAGACGTCGGCGCCGATCTCGGCCGGCCGGCAGAGGCCGACCTGGGCGTTCATGTTGGCGCCGTCCAGGTAGACCTGCCCGCCGTGGGAGTGGACGATCTCGCAGACCTCGCGGATGCGCTCCTCGAAGACGCCGTGGGTCGAGGGGTAGGTCACCATCAGCGCCGCCAGCCGCTCGCGGTGGGCCGCGGCCTTGGCCTCGAGGTCGGCGAGATCGAAGTCGCCGCTGGCGTCGCTCGCGACCGCCACCACCCGGTAGCCGGCCATCACCGAGCTGGCGGCGTTGGTGCCGTGGGCCGAGGTGGGCACCAGGCAGACGTCGCGCCGGCCCTCGCCGCGGTCTTCGTGGTAGGCGCGGATGACCAGCAGACCGGCGAGCTCGCCCTGCGAGCCGGCGTTGGGCTGGAGCGAGACCGCCGCGAAACCGGTGATCTCGGCCAGCCAGCCCTCGAGCTGCCGGAACAGCTCGGCGTAGCCCTCGGCCTGCTCGGGCGGTGCGAACGGATGGAGCGCCGCGAACTCGGGCCAGGTGATCGGCAGCATCTGGGCGGTGGCGTTGAGCTTCATGGTGCACGAGCCCAGCGGGATGGTCGAGTGGGCGAGCGACAGGTCGCGCTCCTGGAGCTTGTGGAGGTAGCGCAGCATCTCGTGCTCGGCGTGGTAGTGCTGGAAGACCTCCTGCTCGAGGTAGGGGCTGGTGCGGACGAAGGAGGCCGGCAGGGCCGGCTCGACCTCGGCGGCCAGCCCGTCGAGGTCGAAGGGCAGCGAGTGGCCCGGCGAGAAGGCCTGGAGGATCTTCTCGAGGTCGCTACGGGTGACGGTCTCGTCGAGCGCCACCCCCAGGGCGCCGTCCTCGTAGTGCCGCAGGTTCAGGCAGCGGCTGCGGGCGGCGGTGAGGATCGGCAGGTCGCGGCCCGGCGTCAGCGGCACTTTGAGGGTGTCGAAGAACGGCCCCTCGGCCACCTGGTGCCCGAGCCGCCGGAGACCCTCGGCCAGTAGACAGGCGAGGCCGTGGACCCGCTCGGCGATCCGCCGGATCCCCCGCGGGCCGTGGTAGACGGCGTACATCGAGGCCATGACGGCCAGCAGCACCTGGGCGGTGCAGATGTTGCTGGTCGCCTTCTCGCGGCGGATGTGCTGCTCGCGGGTCTGCCGCGCCAGCCGGAACGCGCCGCGGCCGGCGTCGTCGCGCGACAGCCCGACGATGCGGCCGGGGAGCAGCCGCTCGAGATCGGCGGCGGCGGCCAGGAAGGCGGCGTGCGGGCCGCCGTAGCCCAGCGGCACCCCGAACCGCTGGCTGGAGCCCACCGCCACGTCGGCACCGAACTCGCCGGGCGGGCGCACCAGCGCCAGGGCCAGCAGATCGGTGGCGGCCACCAGCCGGGCGCCGGCCTCGTGGAGCCGGGTGGCCAGGGCCGAATAGTCCTCCAGCCGGCCGTCGGTCGTGGGGTACTGGACCAGCACGCCGAACAGCTCGTCGAGCGGCAGATCGGCGGCCAGCGGGTCGCCCACCGTCAGCCGGATGCCGAGCGGGGCGGCGCGGGTGCGGACCACCTCGATGGTCTGGGGGTGGCAGTCGGCGGCGACGAAGAAGCCGCCGCGCTGCTGCTTGGCGGCCGCGAAGCACATCGACATCGCCTCGGCGGCGGCGGTGGCCTCGTCGAGCAGCGAGGCGTTGGCGAGCGGCAGACCGGTGAGATCGGCGACCATGGTCTGGAAGTTCATCAGCGCTTCCAGCCGGCCCTGAGCGATCTCCGCCTGGTAGGGCGTGTACTGGGTGTACCAGCCGGGGTTCTCGAGCACGTTGCGCTGGATCACCGCCGGGGTCAGCGTGTTGTAGTAGCCCATGCCGATGTAGGAGCGGCACACCTGGTTGCGGCGCGACAGCTCGCGCAGCTCGGCCAGCAGGCCGCGCTCCCCACGGGGCCGCCCCACCGCCAGCGGCCGGTGGGTGCGGATGGTGGCGGGGACCACCGCGTCGACCAGCTGGTCCAGGCTGTCGAAGCCCAGGGTGGCGAGCATCTCGGCGATCTGCGCGTCGCCGGGGCCGAGATGACGGCGGACGAACAGGTCGACCGGTTGGAACAGTTCGGAGACCGTCATCGGCAATAAAGATCTTAGCAGGGGCGCCAGCGGCGTCCGGGGCGGTTAGAATCGACGAGTTGCGCTCGAGAAAGGCTGGCAAGATGGTTCGTCGTCGCATTACGGCCCGGCTCGGGGCCACCGTCCTCGCCCTTGCCGCGGCCGGCCCGCTGGCGGCCCAGGAGCCGCCGCCCGGCTACGCCCAGGGGGTCCACATCGTGCGCCCGGGCGAGACCCTGATCGGCATCACTCGCAAGTACCTGGGCTCGGGCGACCGGTGGGCGGACAACCACCGGCTCAATCCGCAGATCGCCGACCCGCATCGGCTGACGCCGGGCGAGCGGATCCGGGTGCTGCTGCCGGCCGAGCCGCGGGTGCCCACCGCCCGGGTGCGCAAGCTGGCCGGCCGGGTCGAGAACCGCCCGGCGCCGATTCCCTGGGACCCGGCACGGCGCGACGACCTGCTGCTCGAGCGCGACGGCCAGCGGACCTTCAGCCGCTCCTCCAGCGAGCTCGAGTTCCCCGACGGCACGCGGGTGGTGCTGACCGAGGAGTCGCTGGTCTTCTTCCGGCGCACCGGTGCGGGCCTCGCCGCCGAGCCGCAGCCGCGGTCGGTGGAGATCGTCGAGGGGCAGGCCGATCTCGAGGCCCGGGGCCTGCCGCCCGGCGGCGCCCCGGTCGAGGTGCTGATCGGCGGTACCCGGGCGGTGTCGCAGGTCGACGAGAGCGGCAAGGCCCAGACCCGGGCCCGCCGCTCGACCGAGGGGAGCGCCCAGCTGATGGTCTACGAGGGCGCCGGCGAGGTCGAGGCGGCGGGGCAGAGGGTCGCGGTGGCGCGCGGCATGGGGACCAGCGCCGGTCCCGGCGGGCCGCCGGCGCCGCCCGAGGAGCTGCTGCCGGGCCCGCAGACCCTGCGCCCGGCGCCCGGCTCGCGGTGGGACTTCAACCAGCCGCGGCTCTACTGGCGAGAGGTCCCGGGCGCGGTCTCCTACACGGTCGAGGTCTGTCGCGACGCCGGCTGCGGCGAGCTGGTGCAGCGCCGGCTGGGGCTGACCGGGACCTCCTGGGAGCCAGAGCCGCTGCCGGTGGCCGATCTCTTCTGGCGGTCGACGGCGGTGAGCCCCTCGGGTCTGGACGGCTATCCCTCGACGGCGGTGCCCTTCAGCGTGCTCTCGGACCAGGGCGACGTCACCCCGCCGACCGGCGCGCTCAGCCTGGTGGGCCGCCAGACCCGGGTCGACCGCACCCTGTACGCGGACGACGAAGTCGAGGTCCAGGTACAGCTGTCGGACGCGCAGAGCGGCGTCGAAAAGAGCGTGCCGCTGATCAACGAGGTCGAGCGGCCGGACTTCCAGCTGGCCGGGCCGTGGGATCCCGGCCCCTACCGGGTCTCGGTGCGGGCCACCGACCGGGCGGGCAACACCGGCGACCTGCCGGCGATCGAGTTCGTGGTCGACGGTGCCGGTCCGGGGATCGAGTGGCGGGCCGGGCCGTGGGACCCGCGGCCCGACCTGTCACCGGTGCCGCCGCGCAAGCGCCGCCGTTGGCTGCGGCGGGGCGCGGCGTGGCTGGAGTGGTCGGTCGACGCCCTCAACTGGCACCTGCTGGTCCTCGAGCCGGGACCGCCCAAGATGGCGCGCTTCCTGGAGCGCCACCCGCGGCTGGCCGCCGACGACTTCATGGTCGGCAGCGAGCGGCCGCAGCTCCTCCTGCGGGCGATGGCCGACCGGCCCCTGACCGTCGGCGAGCACACGCTCGATCCCGGTGACCTGCTGCGGATCACCGCTCTCGACGACGGCTCCGGGGTCTGGAAGCTGGCGGTCGCTCTGCGGCGTGGCGAGGGTCAGGCCGGTGGGCGGCTCGGGCGGCTCGAGCTGACCTCCACCGACGCCCTCGGCAACGAGTACCGGCTGGCGCTGCCCATCGGCGGCTAGCTCCTTCCCCAGCGCCTACTCGGCAGCCGCGGCGGCCGGCGGCCGGCCGCGAGAACGGTCGCCGGCCAGCAGGCGCGTGGTCGGCAGCCACTGGGCGTCGACCGTGCGGTAGGCGGCCTCCGCGGTCCCTTCCTCGGCGTCGGGCGGCGGCCAGCTCAGGCCGCCCGCGCGCGCCATCTCGGCCAGCCGCTCGGCTACCTCGGCCGCTCCGGCCGGCCGCTCGGCGGGGGTGCGATGGAGCAGGGCGGCGACCAGCTCGCTGAGCTCCGCCGGCACCCCGGCGTCGAGCTCGTCGAGCGGCGTCAGGTTGCCGAACAGGGTCTGCCGCACGATCTCCTTGACCGATCGGCCGTCAAAGGGGCGGCGGCCGCTCAGCGCGTAGTAGAGCACCACGCCCAGCGAGAAGAGGTCGCCGCTCTGCTCGTACCCCTTGCCCTGCAGGGTCTCGGGCGGCAGATAGCCCGGGGTGCCGAAGACCACCTCGCTGGCGGACTCCAGCGAGGAGACCAGCTCGGCGATCCCGAAGTCGGTCACCTTGATGGTGCCGTCGTAGCCCAGCAGCACGTTGGCCGGCTTGACGTCGCGGTGGACGATGCCACGCTCGTGGGCGGCGGCCAGCCCCCCGGCGATCGCCGCGCCCAGCGGGATGACGCGCTCGCTTTCCAGCCGGCCGGCGCGCCAGACGAGCATCTCCAGGCTGAGGCCGTCGACGTACTCCATGGCCACGAAGGCGCCTTCGGGCCGGTCCTCGACGTCGTAGACCGCGACGATGTGGGGGTGGCTGAAGCGGGCGACGGTGATCGCCTCCTTGAGCAGCTTGGCGCGCAGCTCGGACTGGCGCTCGGCCTCGAGTCGCCGTCCCAGCCGCACCGTCTTGAGCGCCACCGCCCGCTGGAGCTTGGGGTCCCAGCCCTTGAACACGGTGCCCATGGCGCCCGAGCCCAGGATGTCGACGATCTGGTAGCGGCCCAGGAACACCTGGCTGAGCGCCTCGCGGTCGCCGAGGCTGCGCTCGAGGGCGTCGAACGCCGCTTTGAGCTGGTCGATCTCGTCGCCCCCGGCGGTCGCCGCCCGCGCTCCGGCCAGCCGCCGCTGGGCGAGGGCCACCTGGCGGATGGGGCGGACCACCGACACCCAGGCCAGGCCCAGCAGGCCGGCGATGGCCAGCGCCGTGGCGGCCAGCGTCCAGGTCGCCTGGCGGGCCATCTGGCGGGCCACCCGGTGGGCCACCCGGGTGGGCTGCCGCGAGAACACCGCCCAGGGCGCTCCCGGCACCGGCGAATAGGCGCCGATCAGCTCGCTCTCGGCCGCCCCCTCGAAGGCCGGCTTGACGCCCGAGACGTGGCGGCTGAACGCCAGCTCGACCACCTGGGGCGGGTACTCGGCGAGCCCGGCGACGCGGCCCACCAGCACCCGGCCGGGCTTTTCGGCCAGCAGCAGCGCCGCTTCCTCGCCCAGCTCGTAGGCCTCCAGGAGGGCGACCAGCTGGCCGCCGCCGGTGACCACCCACAGATAGCCGGCGCCGCCGGGCAGCGCCGCCTCGAGCCGCAGCACGGGTGGCCGGAGGTCGGCCACCGCCCTCACCGGCTCGCCGGGCGGCAACCCGAGGGCCGCCTCCACCCCCTGGCGAGCGCCCGGATCGGCGAGCTGGGCACGGATCACCTCGGCGCCGTCGGGGGCCACCACCACGAGTCCGAGGACCTCGAGCCAGGCCCAGGCCTGGAGCGACTGTGCGAGCAGCGCCCGGGCGGCCGGCGAGCGCGGGTCGGCCAGCGCCGGGTTGTCGGCCAGCGAGCGGGCCAGGCTGGCGCGGTTGGCCAGGAAGTCGCCGACGCTTTCGGCGGCGGTGCGCGCCGCCAGGGCGTGGGTGTTCTCGACCTGGTCGGTCATCGCCCGGTCGTTGAGGTGGATCAGCCGCCAGGCCGAAAAGCCGGCCGGGGCCAGGCCGACGATGCCCAGGGCCACCGCCACCCGGGTCAGCAGCGACGGCTTGAAGCGGGCCAGCAGACCGCGCAGCCGCCTCATCGGGCGAGCAGCTCCTCGGCCGGCCGCGGGGCGCCGAAGTGGTAGCCCTGGCCCCAGGCGAATCCGAGACGGCGGCAGGCGGCGCCCTCGGCGTCGCGCTCGAGGCCCTCGGCGATCAGCCGCACGCCGAGATCCAGCGCCAGCCGCGCCAGACCCTCGAGCAGCCGGCGGTCGAACTTCAGGTAGTCGGGGGAGGCCTCCGCCAGCTCCCGCAGACGGGCCTGGCCGGCGCCGAAGTCGTCGTAGGCGAGACCGATCCGCAGCTCGGACAGGCGTCCCTTGAGGTCGACCATCGACGCCGGATCGGTGACCGCGCTCTCGTGGATCTCCAGCACCAGCGGCAGCTCGGGCTGCCGGCGGCGGATCTCGCGCAGGGACCCGATCAGCCCCTCCTCGCGCAGCTCGGCGGGATGGGTGTTGAGGAAGAACGGCCCCACCGCCGGCAGGCGGGCGCAGCCGGCCACCCCGACCGTGCGCAGCAGCCGGCTCAGCTCGGGCTCGGCGCCCAGGAAGGCGGCCAGCTCGAACAGCTCGCCGACGTCCGCCGGCAGCCCGTCGAGGCCGCCGCGGCCGAGGACCTCGTAGGCCACCGGCCGGCCGTCGGCGAGGTCGACGATGGGCTGGAAGAGCGGGTAGACGGCGCCCTTGGCGAGCAGCTCGCGCAGGCGCTGGGTGCGCTCCACCAGCAGCTGAGGCAGCGGGGTCTGGACCGCCCGCGTCGCACCCAGCAGCAGTTCGGTGTGTCCCGGGTTCAGCCGGCCGAGACGGAACTCGGCGGTCGCGAAGTGGAGCACGTCGCCCTCGCGCAGCGGGGCGTCGCCGCTCAGCCGGCGCTGGTTGAGGAAGGTCCCGTTGGTGCTCCCCAGGTCGCGCAGCACCAGCCGCCCGTCGCTCGCCGAGATGCTGGCGTGGTGTTGCGAGATCTCTGCCGCCTCGAGCGAGAGGTCGAGCCCGGGGCGCCGGCCGATGGTGAAGGGAAACGACAAGATGGGGACGCGCCGCAGGCGCCGGCCGTCGCCGAAGCCCTCCAGATACCAGAGGGATCCGCCGAAGATGTCGGGCCGGGGCTCAGGCGATGTTGCCAACGGCCAGATAGGACCGTCCCGGCTCGCTGCCCACACCCGACTCCAGCAGCTCGCGCAGCCGCCGGCCCGCCACCGGGGTGCTGAAGTAGTAGCCCTGCAGGTACTTGCAGCCCTCGCGGCGCAGGTAGTCGGCCTGCTCGCGGGTCTCGACTCCCTCGGCCACCAGGTTGAGGTCCAGGTAGTGGGCGAGAGCGATCACCGCCTTGATGATCGCCTTGTTCTCCTTGTCGGCCGGCAGATTGGCCACGAACGAGCGGTCGATCTTGAGGGTGTGGATGGGGAATCTCTTGAGATAGGCCAGCGACGAGTAACCGGTGCCGAAGTCGTCGATCGAGATCCTCAGGCCGAGGGCCTGGAGCGCGGTCAGCCGCTCCATGGTCTTCTGCACCTCGGTCATCGCCACCGTCTCGGTGACCTCCAGCTCCAGCGCCTCGGGCTCGAGTCGGGTCTGTTCGAGGATCGAGGCCACGGTGTCGACAAAGGTGCGCTCGCGGAACTGCAGCGCCGAGATGTTGACCGCGATGGTGAAGTCGCGGAACCCGCCCCGACGCAGCTCGCGGGCCTGCTCGCAGGCGGTCCGCAGCACCCAGTTGCCGAGCGGCAGGATGATCCCGGTCTCCTCGGCCAGGGGAATGAAGTGACCCGGCGACAGCCGGCCCTGGCTGGGATGGTTCCAGTAGACCAGCGCCTCGACGCCCACCACCTCGCCGCTCTGGCTGTGGATCTTGGGCTGATAGAGCAGCTCCATCTCGTCGTTCTCGGCGGCGTAGGTCAGCGCCATCTTGAGCTGCAGCTTCTCGAAGGCATTGGCGCCCATGGTCGGCGCGTAGAGCCGGAAACGGTTGCGGCCCTGCCGCTTGGCGGTGTGCAGGGCGTTCTCGGCGTTGCGCATCAGGGTCTGGGCGTCCTCGCCGTCCCAGGGGTAGAGGCTGGCGCCGAGGCTGGCGGTGATCGCCAGCTGCTGGCCACCGAAGTCGTAGGGCTCGCCGACCGCACCCAGGATGGCGGTCGCGGCCTGCTTGACCTCCTCGCTGGTGGCCGGGTCGCGGACCAGGAAGATGAACTCGTCGTCCCCGAAGCGCGCCACCAGGTCGTTGCTCTTACGCGACTCGATGAATCGCTCGCCGACGCTGCGCAGCAGGAAGTCGCCCACCGCGTAGCCGAAGGTGTCGTTGACCTCCTTGAAGTGGTCGATGTCGACCAGCAGCACCCCCAGCTTGTCCTCGTGCGGGCTCATGCCGGCTACCGCCTCCTTGAGCTCCTCGGTGAACAGGCGGCGGTTGGGCAGACCGGTGAGCGGGTCGTAGAGCTGCTGCTCGCCGAGCTTCTCGTGGGTCCGCGAGGTGATCAGCGCCAGGGCGGCGAGGGCGCTGGCGATCTCCAGGGTCTCGAGGTCGTCGCCCGCCGGCTGCCGTGCCTCCGGGTGGTAGAGGGCGACGGTGCCCAGGATCCGCACCTCGTCTTCCTCGCCGGGGCCGCCGGCCCAGCGCACGCTGCGGATCGGCGCCGACCAGCAGGAGCGCAGCCCGGCCTCGAGGGCGGGTTCGCGCATTCCCTCCCACAGCGGGTCGCTGGCGATGTCGGAGGTGATGACGATCTCGTTGCGATGGACGGCGGCGCTGCAGGCGCCGGGGGCGAGCCCGACCGACAGGCCGTCCAGCTCGCTGCGGAGCGAGGCCGGCAGGCTGGGCGCGGCCGCCACCCGCAGGGTCGCTTCCGACGGCTCGTAGAGGGACACGCAGGCGCGCACCCCCGGCAGCGAGCCTTCGACCACTTGGCAGAATTCGTCGAGGGTGCGGTTGAGGTGGGCGCCGCCGGCGATCAGGCTGAGCACCCGGCTCTGTCCCTGGAGAATGCGGGACGAGAAAGCCTGGTGGCCCTCCGGGGCAGGGCTCGGGGCGGGGTCGGACGGCATAAAGCGTTACGACGAGTATAGCAAGCCATGGCCGGCCGGTCGTCGTAGGATTACCCGATGAACCGAGGGTGCGACGCGGGTGCGGCCGGCCGTGGCGCCGCGCGCGGATTGCCGGTGGCGCTGCTGATGGCACTGCTGGTGCCGCCGGCGGCGGGTGCGGGGCCCGGTGGTGGACCGTTTCCCCAGCCGGAAGGGCTGGCCGGGGGCGGGCCCGAGCCGGGGCCGCTGCGGCTGAGCGACGGCTTCCTGCTCGCCCCCTACCTGCCGTTCGAGGCGGTGCCGAGCGAGCCGCTGCCAGCCGGCAGGTGGCGGCTCCGCCTCGAGCTGTCGACCGCCAACACCTTCATTCGCTCGGGCTCCGTGCAGGTCGGTCTCGAGATCCGCGAGGGCCGCCAGCCGGTGGACCGCGCCTTCTTCAAGCAGGTCGAGGAGATCGCGGTGCCCGGCGAGCGGCTGTTTCTGGTCGACGGCGAGACGCGGCGCGGCGCCCTGCGGGCGCGCCGCGGCCTCGGCCAGGGCTTCGAGCTGGAGGTCACGCTGCCCTGGGCGCAGCTCGGCGGCGGCCGCCTCGATTCGGCGGTCGAGGGCTTCCACGATCTGACCGGGCTCGACCAGGACGGCCGGCAGTCGGTGCTCCACGACGGTTTCCTGATCTTCCTGCAGAGTGCCGGCGGCGAGACCTTCCTCGAGCGCCCGCCGGGGAGCGGGTTGGCCGACGCGGTGGTCTCGGTGCGGCGTCACTGGCGTGCCGCCGACCGGCCGCACTGGCGCTGGGGCGCCGCCGGCTCGCTCAAGCTGCCGACCGGCGACCGCGACCGGCTGCTCGGGACCGGGTCGGTGGACGGCGAGCTGCAGCTCGACGTCAGCCGTTGCCGCGGTCGCACCTGTTACCACGGCGCCGTGGGGGTCGCGCGGCTGGGCTCGTGGGACCTGCTGGGCCTGCCGGCGCAGTGGCGGCTCGCCGCCCTGGCCGGTTTCGAGCGGCGGCTGGGCGCGCTCTCCGCGCTCAACCTGCAGATGACCTTCGGCGAGAGCCCGCTCGGCGGCCTGGGGGTGTCCGACCTGGCGGCCGACGTCTACCAGCTGAGCGCCGGCTGGAAGCGCTGGCTGGGGGGCGGCCGCGAACTGTTCGTCGCCGTCACCGAGAACGTGATCCATTTCGAGAACGGCGCCGACCTGGCGCTGCACCTGGGCATCGAGCAGGGTCTTTGAGCTGGCGGGGCGTCGCCGCCGCGACGCCCGCGCTATAGTGCGCTCTCCGGTCCCCCGCCATGCACCCGATCAGGTTGCCCGCCGCGCTGCCCGTGTTTCCCTTGACCGGGACCGTTCTGCTGCCGGGCAATTTCCTGCCGCTCAACGTCTTCGAAGCGCGCTACCGCCAACTGGTGGAGGACGTGGCGGCGGGCGGCGGCGTCATCGGCATGATCCAGCCGCTGGTGCCGATGCCCGACAACTGGGGACCGGTGGTGGGAGCGTCGGCCCGGCCCGAGCTCTACCGGGTGGGGTGCGCCGGGGTGCTGACCGAGTGCGAGCGCCAGCCGGACGGCCGCTACGTGATCGTTCTGCGAGGTGCGAGCCGGTTCCGGGTGCGCCGCGAGCGCGACAGCGGCAGGACCTATCGCGTGCTCGAGGTCGACTTCAGCGAGTTCAGAGACGATCTGCGCGAGCGGGGCGCGGCGGTCGAGCCGGTGCGCTTGCTGGCGGCGGTGGAGGCGATGTCGGACGACTGGGGGCTGGAGTTCGATCTCGATCTGCTGCGGTCGTTGCCCGGCGTCGCCCTGCTCAACGCCCTGTGTGCGGCACTGCCGCTGTCGCCGGCCGAGAAACAGGCGCTGCTCGAGGCACCCGGGGTCGAGGAGCGTTACGAGCTGCTGCTCGATCTGATGGGCATGGGACCGGGCATGCCGCTCGGCGTCGAGCGCTTCAAGCCGCCGACGGTTCATTAGCCCCCTCTCGGCCGCTGTGCTAGGTTGGCCGCGGCGAGGGTCCGCCATGGCCGACGGCAAAAGCGTCTACAAGATCGTCTTCCTCAACCAGGGGGAGGTGTTCGAGGTCTACGCTCGCCAGGTCACGCAGGGCAGTCTGTTCGGCTTCGTCGAGGTCGAGGAGCTGGTCTTCGGCGAGCGCTCGCAGGTGGTCGTCGATCCCACCGAAGAGCGGGTCAAGAACGAGTTCCGCGGGGTCAAGCGGTTCCACGTACCGCTCCACGCGGTGGTGCGGATCGACGAGGTGGAGCGCGAGGGAGTGGCGCGGGTCACCGCCCCCCGCGAGGGCGCCGGCACGGTCGCGGCCTTCCCCGGCCCGCTCTATCCGCCCCGCGATCTCGGCAAGACCGGGCGGTAGCGGGCGGCTTGCCGGCGCCTGGGTCTCGGCCGCGATGGCTCGCTCATCCACGCCCGATTCGAGTGCTACGGGCCACTAGCCGGTGCCGGCCGGCGCCCGGTAGAGCCGCCGCACCCACTCGGCGTCCTCGGCGCTCAGCGGCTCGCCGAGGGTGGCGGCCGCCGCCACGTGCTCGGGCCGGCGCGCGCCCAGCAGCACGCAGGCCGACGGCTGCCCGGTGAGCAGCGCTCCGACCAGGGCGTGGAGCACTGGCTGCGGATGGCCGGCGAAGCGGCGCCGGACCCGCTCGCCGCAGTCGCGCAGGTGGTCGAGCACCGCCGGATCGCGAAACTCGGCGATCCGCCGCCGGTGGTCCCCCTCCTCGAACACGGGGGGCTCGAGGTAGCCGCCGAGCAGCAGCCCGTGCTTGAGCGGGGAGAAGAAGGCCACCCCGGCGTCGTGGGCCGTCACCCAGCGGTCGAGACCGCTCCCGGCGTAGCCGTCGTCTCGGACGTTGCGGTAGGGCTGCACCACGTCCGGATCCACCGCGCTCGCGTAGCGCAGGATCTTCTGCGAGCTCCAGTCCGAGAGCCCGATGAAGCGGATCTTGCCCTCCTCCCGGCAGCGCCGCAGCAGTTCGATCGCCCCCTCCAGCCGCCCGTTTCCGGGGCCGAAGTCGCAGTGGTGCAGGTAGTAGAGATCGATCCACTCGGTGCGCAGCAGCCGCAGCGACCGCTCCAGCCGGTCGCGGATCTGGTGCGGGTGGTAGAAGCCCTCCCAGGGCCCGGGGTCCCAGCCCACCTTGCTGGCCAGGAAGATCCGGCGCCGGTCGACCCGGTGCCACAGCCCGCCGATCAGCTCCTCGGCGTGCCCGTCTCCGTAGACGTCGGCGGTGTCCCAGTGGGTGAGCCCCAGCTCGGCCGCGCGCACCAGCGCCTCCCGGGCCAGCCCGTCGTCCGCCCCCGACCATCCCACCGGCTCCCCGCCCACCGTTTTCGGCCCCCCGTGCCCCCAGGTCCCCACCGCCACCGCCGGCACCCTGACCTCCGTCCGCCCCAACCGCACCTCGTGCATCTCGTCTACTCCTTTCCTCGAACTGCACCGACCGACGTTACCCTTCAACCTCCACACGCTAGAATCCCCTTCCCGCCATGAGTGAGCCCGAGCTCTCCATCGACCCCACCGAGGCCCGGCGCCGCCGCGTTCCCCGCGTCTGGCCCTGGGCCCTGCTGCTGGCGCTGCTGGCCGGCGGTCTCGGCTACTACCTGTGGTCGCGTGGGCGTCCCACGGCGCCGGCCCCGCCGGAGCCGGTGGCGCCGGCCGCCGAGACCCAGCCCGACGATGCGCCTCCGCCCGCCCCGCCGCGGGTCGATCTGCCCAGCCTGGAGGCCAGCGACCCGTGGATGCGCGAAGTGGTGGCCCAGCTCTCCGCGCACCCGGCGCTGCTCCGCTGGCTGGCCACCGACGAGCTGGTGCGCCGCTTCGTCGCCGCCGTCGACAACGTCGCCGAGGGCCGCAGTCCGCGGCCCCATATCGGCTTCCTGCAGCCGGCCGAGGGGTTCCAGGTGCGTCAGGAGGGCGGCCGCCTGACGGTCGACGGCGAGAGCTACCGGCGCTACGACCCGGTGGTCAACGTCATCGACTCGCTCGACGTCCGCGGCACCACCGAGCTGTACCGCTCGGTGCGGCCGCTCCTCAATCAGGCCTACGACGACCTGGGGTACCCGGACCGCAGCTTCGACGCCACCCTGGCGCGGGCGATCGACGAGCTGCTGGCGACGCCGGTGCCGAGCGGGGCCCCGGTCCTGGAGCGCGACGTCACCGCCTTCACCTACGCCGATCCCCGGCTGGAAGGCTTGAGCGACGCGCAGAAGCACTTCCTGCGCCTCGGCCCGGACAACCTCCTGCGGCTACAGGCCAAGGCCCGGCGCCTGGCCACCGAGATCGGTCTACCGATCAGGCCGTAGTCGGCCCGCGCTCGCAGTGCCGGACGCCGGCGGTGCCAGGCGCGCCGGTGCCGAAGTGCCGTCAGGGCAACAGCCGGCCGACGCGGCGCATCCACAGAGTGAGCAGCAGGTGGGCCGGCAGGTAGACCACCAGCGGGTAGCCGGCGACGCAGAGCAGCAGCAGGTAGAGGAGCGGCGGCAGCGCGGTCTGGTGCCCGCCGAACGGTCCCCACACCCAGTTGAGATTGCGCTCGGGGTCGATCAGCAGGTAGGTGGCGGGGAGCAGCAGCCAGGTGAAGGCGATCTGCAGCCGCCAGCCGCGGCGGTCGTACCCCAGCCGCCAGACCGCCCACAGCAGGAGGGCCGGGATCCAGACGTGGAACAGCGACAGCAGGCGCATCGGCAGCGGGATGCTCGGGTCGAACATGTAGTCGGTGCCGCCGATCGGGTGGACGCCGGCCACCAGCCGGGCGACGACGTCGATCGTCCACAGCGTCTGGATCAGCAGCACCGCCACCGCCTGCGAGGAGAAGAGCAGCGGGCTCTCGAGCCAGATCGCGGCCGCCACCACGAAGTTGGCGGCATCGCACAGCCACAGGAAATTCCCCGGCCCGTACTGCACCCAGTAGGCGGGCACCCACACCACCATCCAGGCGGCGTAGGCCAGCTTCAGCCAGCCCGGCATCGTGGTGTGACGATACCGGATGGGCGCCGTTGGTCGGATATCGTTCCCGCCGATGTCCCCCGAGCCGCTGCCGATCGACGGCGCCCGGATCCTGGAGAGTGCCCACCGGCTGGCCTTTCCCCGCTATCCGGGGACGGTCGGCGACGCCCGCGCCATCGAGCTGGTCGAGCAGGAGCTGCGCGGGGCGGGCCTGGCGGTCGACCGCCAGGAGTTCTCGTACGACGTTCGCCCGGCCTTCCGGGCGCTGCGCGTGCTGATGGTGGTCTGTGCGCTGCTGGTGGCCGGTGCCGGGCTGACGGCAGGGGGATCGCCGGGTCTCGCCGCCGCGCTGCTGGCGGCGGCCCTGCTGGCGGGTGGTGCGTTCCTGGTCTGGGCGCCGGGTCTGGAGCGGCTCTACCGGCGCGACGGTCCCACCCGCACGGCCAACGTCGAGGGGCGGGTGGTGACCGGCGGGCAGAGTGCCGGCGAGCCGCGGCTGCGGCTGGTGGTGCTCGCCCACCACGACAGCAAGTCGCAGAGCCTCACGCTGCCGTGGCGGGTGGGGCTCACCCTGGCCGCCCTGGCGGGGGCGCTGACTCTGGCCGGCGTCCTGATCGCGGCGGCGGCGGGTGCCGCACCCCCGCCGTGGCTGCCACCGGCGGCCGGTCTGTCGGCGGCGGCCGCGCTGCTGGTGCTCGCCACCCTGCGCAACGGCAACCTGTCGCCGGGCGGAGTGGACAACGCCGGCTCGGTGGGCGTCCTGCTCGAGCTCGCGCGGGTGCTGCCGGGGCGGACGCCGGCGGGCGTCGAGCTGGTCTTCCTGTCGCCGGGGGCCGAGGAGGACCACATGGTAGGGGCGATGCGCTGGCTGGACCGCCACGCCGAGGAGCTGGCAGCGCTGCCGGTCTACGCACTCAATCTGGACGGCGCCGGCATCCCCGGGCGCCTCACCCTGCTCGAGCGCTACGGGCTGGGTCGGCCCTTCTCGCCGCGGCTCTCGGCGCTGGCCCGCCAGGCGGCGGCGCGGCTCGGCATCCCGGTGCGGGGCATCCTGATGCCTCCCGCCCTCGGCGTCGACGCCATCCCGTTCGCCCACCGCGGCGTCGAGTGCCTGACCCTGGCCAGCGGCTCGCTGGGGCGCGCCGTGCTAGCCATCCACTCGGCGGGCGACCGGGCCGAGCACCTCGATCGCGAGGCGCTGGTCCAGGCCGCCCGCCTGGCGGCCGAAGTGTTGCTGTCCGTCGCTAGAACCTGAACCGGAGCTGGCCGGTCACCTTGCGGTCCAGCAGGTCGCCGAAGACGTGCTGCTGGATCTCCTCGTCGAAGACGTTCTGGCCGATCAGCGACAGGGTGACCCGCTCGTCGGCCAGCCGCACCCCCAGCGACAGGTTGACCTGGGTGTAGGCGTCGGTCGGGCCCCAGAAGGTCGGCCCGAAGATGTCGGTCCAGAACGCCTCGTCGGCGTAGTTGACGTTGCCGCTGGCGAAGAACCGCGGCCCGTTGTAGGCCGCCCCGACGTTGGCGCGGTGCTCGGGCGGGGTGTTGATGGCGTCGCGGACGGTGCCGTTGGGCAGCGTCTCCCGGTCGATGCCGGTGGCTGTCGGCTCGTCCTGGTAGGAGTAGTTGAAAAAGAACGACCACCCGGGCGACGGCTGGTAGTTGAGCGACAGCTCCACCCCCTGGTCCTCGATCTCGCCGATGTTGCGATAGTTGAACTGGAGCGGGAACAGGCCGGCGAAGCCGAACGGCGGCGGCACGTCGAGCAGGAACGGCGGGAACGGCCAGCCCGGCGGCGGGAAGGCCGAGCTGTAGGCCAGCGACTGGAAGAAGTCGGTCGAGTCGGTGGTCTTGTTGCGATACACCGACAGGGTGAAGGTGGTGGGTCCGAAGGTCCCCACGTAGCCCACCTCGTAGGCGTCCAGCCGCTCCTCCTGGAGACGCGAGTTGCCCACCGCCTGGGAGGGCAGAATGAGCACCGTTGGGGTGGTCGTGAACGGCGGGATCGGGGGCAGCACCACCAGGTTGACGATGGTCACGTCGAGGAAGTTGTTGATCATCGACGGCGCCCGGAAGGCGCGGTTGTACGACACCCGGAAGGTGTGGTTGGGCTTGGGCGAGAACAGCAGGCTGGTGCGCGGCGAGACCACCGTGCCGATGGGGTCGATGTCGTCCCAGCGGCCACCGATCAGCCAGCGCACCTTGTCGCCCAGCAGGATCTCGTCCTGGATGAAAAAGCCGTACTCTTCGCGCTTGTCGCCGGCCGGGGCGATGGACAGGTCGAAGTCGTTGCGGCGGGCGGTGGCGCCCCAGGTCAGGACGTTGCGCTCGCCGAGCACCCGGGTGTCGCTGAAGTCGAGGTTGTAGGTCTCGCTCTGGAACTGGAAGGCGATCGGCCGCCCGGTGGCGTCGCGGGCCAGCAGGTTGGTGGCCTCGCCGTCGAGGACGTTGACGAAGAAGCTGAAGCGGGTGGCGCGCCGGGTCCAGTCGGCCTTGACGTAGCTCATCAGCGACCCGCGATCGATGTCGAAGGGGCCGATGCCGGAGTGGATGATGCCCTCGGTGGAGGCGTAGCCGCCGGCGAACGACCAGGTGGTGTCGTCGCTCTGGTCGTAGTCGAAGCGCAGGTTGAGCTTGGGCTGGTCGGTCCCCTGATTGACGAAGTCGGGATAGGGAGTGCCGTTGGGGTTGGTGGGGCCGACGCTGCCCGGGATGATGCCGGTCGGCCGGTCGTAGGGCTCCTGCTCGAAATAGGAGGCGGCGAGCTTGTAGCCCAGCTTGCCGCTGACCCCGGCGTGGGTGACGCTGCCGTAGGCGGTGCCGAAGTTGCCCGCCCCGAGCGTGACGCTGGTGCCCCGCATCTCCTTGGGCGGCTTGGTGATCAGGTTGATCACCCCGCTCATCGCGTTGGCGCCCCACACCGCGCTGCCGGGGCCGCGCACCACCTCGATCTGTTTGATCTCCTGCGGATCGAGCGGCACGAAGTCCCACATCACGAAGCCGAAGAAGTCCAGATAGAGCGTCCGGTTGTCCATCAACACCAGCTGGCTGGTGGCCAGGCTGTTGGTGGCGGCGCGGCCGGTGATCTGGATGTCGCGGGCGCTCATCTGCGAGACGTTGAGCCCCGGCACGTTGCGCAGGTAGTCGCCGTAGTCGTCGGCCGGGATCTGCTCGATCTGCTCGGCGGTCAGCACGGTGATCGCCGCCGGCACCTCGTGGACCGGCTGCTCGGTGCGGCTGGCGGTGACCACCAGCACCTCCTCCACCTTCTCCAAGTCGCCGGCGGGCTCGGCGGCGGCCGCCGGGGCCTCCTGGGCGGGCAGCGCTGGCGGCAGCAGGATCGACATCAGGCCGAGCAGTTTGGCAATCCGACTCATGATGACTCCTTTCCCCGCAGGGTAGGCCTGCCCGGTCTTCGGCGGACGGCCTCGAGATTGCGTTCTGGCGAATGCGCTAGGGATGGTACCGCGGGCCGTGTCCGGCGACAAGCGGCTCCTACTCCTCCCTGGCGGCGAGGTCCTCGCACAGCCTCGCCACCGCCTGGAGCTTCTCCAGCTGACCGAGCCGGAACCCGGCGTGGAGAGTGACTGCCAGCACCCCCAGGGTGAACACGGTCTCCACCGACGCCGCCCACGGCAGGAACGGCGCTCCGTGGTCGCGTGCCAAGAACAGCACGGCGACCGCCATCAGGTCGACGCCCACCACCAGCACGGCCCGCCGCCGCGCCCGGGCCAGCGCCTCCAGCTCCGTGGCCCCGGTGAGGCCGTCCCCCTCGTCCTGCTGGCCCCGCTCACCGGGCCGCCGCAGCCCCGCCACGTCTTCGGCCAGCATCGCCAGCACCGCTCGTGTGCGCCACATTGCCGGGAGCCTCCTCCGTCTCGGAATCACCGGAGTCTGTCACGACTGTGATGACGACCAAGGTTGCCGGAGCTGTGGCGAGAGCCGACCGCTGCGAGGCACGCCAGGGGACGCGACGGGCCTGTCTAGACTTCTTGGGGGAGGCCCGTCGCTCCGTCCGCCTCGCGCTGGACGGCCTTGGCCTTCGGCGGGATGCGCAAGCGCTCGTCTCCAGGCCCCTGTCGCACCCCGCTGCGGCTGGCTCCTGCACGGCCGTGCCGGCTGAACCCGACCTACCCAGCTCTGCCTTCTCTTGCGGCGCTAGGAACCTGTTGGGGTTGTTAGGCTCAGGAGATGCAAATCGTTTCAGGTCCCGCAGTTGTTGTTGCCGCGCTGGGCTTGGGTCTGATGGCTACGACCATTGGCTGGGCGGGTGAGCTGGTGGAAGTGCCGCCCGGGGCGGTGGTGCGGTGGCCGGGGGAGGGGGTCGAGCGGTGCGGGATGCTGGGCCGCAAGTGGGCGCCGCTCGAGGACGGCTGCTGGTACCCGATCGACCTGCTGACTGCGGCCGGCGAGCTGTCGCTGGCGCGCTGGCGGGAGGGCACGCTCGAAGAGCGGCGGGTGCGGGTCGCCGACTACCCCTACGAAGTCCAGCACCTGACGGTCGACGACAGCCAGGTGGACCTCTCGGCCGAGGACCTGGCGCGGGTGCGGAGCGAGCAGCAGCGGGTGGGGGCGCTGTGGGGCCTCGACACGCCGCGCGCCTTCCGGCTGCCGCTGCTGGCGCCGCTCGAGGCGTTGCCGGCGGGTGGCCGCTTCGGCGCCCGGCGCTTCTTCAACCGCCAGCCGCGGAGCCCACACTCGGGCGCCGACTACGCGGCGCCGGAGGGCACGCCGGTGCGGGCGGTGGCGGCCGGGCGGGTGGCGCTGGCCGACGACCTGTTCTTCTCGGGCCGGAGCGTGTTCGTGGACCACGGCGACGGGCTGGTGAGCATGTACTTCCACTTGAACAAGATGGCGGTGGAGGAGGGTGACCGGCTCGAGAGGGGGGCGCTGGTGGGGTGGGTCGGTCAGACTGGCCGGGCCACGGGCCCCCACCTCCACTTCGGGCTCCGCTGGCGCCGTGCCCGGATCGATCCCGCCCTGATGCTGGCGCCCGAGGCGGCGCCGGAGGTGCGTTAGCCGAAGGCCACCACTGGCGGTGGGTAACCGCGCCGTCGAAGCTGCTGCTCAGGAGGGCGAAGGCCCGCTCGGAGAGGCCCCCTCCGGGGCGCCGTCCGCGGGGTCCGCGTCCGCGGCTGGCCGCCACCCGCGCTTGGTCAGCCAGGCGTTGGCCTCGTCGCGCTGCCGCTCGAAGATCGCCAGGTGCCAGACGTCGCCGGGCTTTGGCGCCAGCGTCTCGTCCACCGGCAGCATGCGCTCCCGGCGCTCGACGGCGAGCGGCAGGTAGATTTCCGCGGAGCTGGTGAGGGCCTCGGGGCCGGTGGTCTGCTGCTCGCCCCCGGGGGGCTCGGTGCTCGCCTCGGAAGGCAGCCAGCGCTCGATCCGGGCGGTGCCGTTCTCGAGCCGCACCGCCCACTGCTCGAGGTTGCGCGGCTCGGCGAAGAGGATCCGGGCTCCGGCCTCGGTGACCATCGAAGGCGTGACGCTGAGGTGGCCGCGGCGCAGGGCAACCCAGGCGCGCGCGGCCTTGAACTCGCCGCGGGCGCGCCGCGCGAAGGCCAGGTTGAGGCCGTCGTTGGGGGTCAGCGCCAGGCAGCCGGTGCGCCCGTCGAGCTCGGCCCGGGTGAGCAGCCGCTCGGTGAGGCCGTTGCCGAAAATGACCCGGAACCCGGCCTCCTCGGCCTCGCGGCTGTGGTCGGCGTTGGATTCGAGGAACAGCACCTCGCGACCGTCCTGGCGCAGCAGCTGCCCGACCGCCAGCGCCAGCCGGTCGGCGCCCAATATCACGTAGCCGGCGTCGCTGGCCCGCCGCAGACCGAGCAGCCGGGCCACCGGCCCGCCGGAGAGGCCCTGGATCAGGACGGTGGCGGCGATCACCAGGAAGACCAGGGCGCGCAGCTCGCTGCCGCCGGCGATACCGGCCTGCTCGAGCGTCTGTGCGAACAGCGAGGACACCGCGGCGGCGACGATGCCACGCGGTGCGAGCCAGGCGAGGAACGCCCGCTCGCGGGTCTCCAGCCGGGTGCCGGCGGTCGAGACCAGCACGTTGAGGGGCCGCACCACCAGCATCAGGGCGGCCACCGTCGCCACCCCGCCCCAGCCCAGGCCACGCACCTCGGCCAGCCGCACGTCGGCCGCCAGCAGGACGAAGAGCATGCCGATGAAGAGGACGGTCAGTTGCTCTTTGAACTCCTTGAGGTCGCTCAGCGCGCGGCTGCGGAAGTTACCCACGACCATCCCCGCCGCGGTCACTGCCACGATGCCGCTCTCGTGGATCGCGGCGTTGCTGACCTGGAAGACGGCGAGCACCAGCGACAGGGTGAAGACGTTCTCCAACCCCTCCGGCACCACCCCCTCGAAGCGCAGCAGGAAGGCAATCAGCAGCCCGGCCGCCGCGCCGATGGCGGCACCCAGCCCCAGCCGGAGCAGCAGGTCGAAGGCGCCGTGGGCCAGCGAGTCACCGCCCGGCGCCAGCACCACCTCGAGCGCCACGACTGCGACGATGGCCCCGATGGCGTCGACCAGCACGCCTTCGGCCTCGAGCACGGTGGCGACGTTGTGCCGGACCTTGAGGCGGCGCAGGAGCGGGTTGATGACCGTAGGACCGGTGACGATGACCAGCGAGCCGAACAGCACCGCCCGGGTCCAGTCCCACTCGAGCAACAGCCGGGCCGCCAGCGCGCCGCCCGCCCAGGTGACGAGCGCGCCCAGGGTGACCAGGCGCTGGATGCTGCGAGCCTCGCGTCGCAGCCGGTCGAAGTCGAGGTTGAGCCCGCCCTCGAAGAGGATCACCGCGACCGCGAAGGCGACCAGCACCTGGAGCGCCGGCCCCAGGCTATCCGGCTGGACCACCCCCAGCAGGTCGGGTCCCAGCACCACGCCGGCCCCCAGCAACAGCACGATGCCGGGCAGCCGCAGGTGCCGGGCCGCCGCCTGGGCCAGCATGCCGACGGCGAGGGCCAGGCCGAGGGTCAGGGCGGGGTCGCTGAAAACGTTGGACTCCACGGGCTTCCTTCTACCACGCAGCGATCTGGCCGCGCGCTCGCCACCCGGCTTTGCCCGGTCCTCCGGCGGTAGGCGCTGAGCTACCGCATCCGCAGCAAGCCGTTCGATTTCACGGCGGCTCCCGCCGTTGCCGAGCCGGACCCGCTGCCGGTGGCGCCGGAGCCCGACTCGCCCTCCGGGTAGAGCACCCCGACGACGTAGTCCGCCGGGTCCAGGAAGCGCCGCGCCGAGTCGGCGAGCCGGTCCGGGGTCACCCGCGCCAGCAAAGCGTCGAAGTCGAGGACCAGCCGCGGGTCCCAGCCGTGGTCGTAGTAGGTCTCGAGGACGGCGAGCCAGAACGGGTTCTCGCGCAGGTCGGTCTCGCGCTCGCGGAGCTGGATCTCGCGCACCTTCTCGGCGTAGCCGGCGTCGAGCTCGCCGGCGCGCGCGGCGGCGAGCTCCCGCCAGACGGCGGCGAGCAGCGGCTCCACGTTCTCGGGCGCGCAGCCGAAGCTGATGGTCAGGGTGTAGCGCTCGTGCGGCCTGGCGGAGAGCACGCCCCGCACCCCGACCCCGTAGGTCGCGCCCAGATCCTCGCGCAGCACCTCGCGGAGCCGGATGCGCAGCGCGTCGGCCAGCGAGCGCAGGTCGTGGTAGTTCTCGCGGCTCCATTCGGCGGGGCCCTCGAAAACCAGCTGCACCAGGCTCTTGGGCTCGAGACCCCGGCGCACCTCGACCTCGACCACTCCCTCGGGCGCCTCGACGCCGACGTCGCGCCAGGTCTCCTCGCGGCCGGTGGCCGGCAGACCACCGAGATAGGTCTCGACCAGCGGCCGGATCGCCGCGGGGTCGAAGTTGCCCACCAGCAGGAAGGTGAAGTCGCCGGCGTCGGCGAAGCGCTCCTTGTAGAACCGCAGGGCGGCCTCGAGCTCCACCTCGGCGAGCAGCTCGACCGAGGGCGGCCGCCGCCGGGGATGGTTCCGGCTCAGCACCCGCGTCATCTCGTCGGCGAAGGCCGCCTCGGGCCGCGACTGCCGGTTCTCGAGGAACGAGCGCGTCCGTGCCTGGAAGGCCGCAAAGGCCTCCGGGTCGCGGCGCGGCGCGGTGAAGGAGAGGTAGACCAGCTGCAGCATGGTCTCGAGGTCGCGCGGCGAGGCGCGGCCGCGGAGACCCTCCTCGAGCTCGTCGACGTAGGGCCTGACCTCGACCACCTTGCCGGCCAGCAGCTTTTCGAGCGCCACGCGGTCGAGCTCGCCGAGGCCGCCCTCGGCGGCCACGGTGTCGGCGAAGAGCGCCGAGGCGTGCTCGTCGTCCGCGGCCAGCGAGTGGCCGCCCGGGCTGAAGCCGGCCAGCAGCACCTCGTCGTTCTGGAAGTCGGTGGGCTTGAGCACCACCCGGACGCCGTTGGCGAGCCGCCACTCGGTGATCCCCACCTCGGGGATGGCGCTCTCGGCCACCACCGGGCCGGGCGCCGGCGGCGCCGCCAGCAGCGGCGCCTCGGCGATGCGGTCGACGTAGGGTTCGACCGGCCGCTCCTCGACCTCTTCGAACAGCGCCGCCAGCCGCGCCTCGGACGGCAGGGGCGAAGCGGCGTTCTCCGGGCCGCTGACCAGCACCACCCGGTTGGACTCGCTGATCCATTGCGCCGCCAGCCGGTTGAGCTCCTCGAGACCGATGGTCGGCAGCAGCTCGCGGACCAGGGCCAGCTCGCGCTCGATCCCCGGCAGCGGCTCCTCGTCGAGGAAGTTGCGCAGGTACTCGGCGGCCAGCATGCCCGAGTCCAGCTTGTCGCGCTCGGCCCAGGCCTGTTCGTAGCGCCGCAGCAGCTCGGCCTTCATCCGCTCCAGCTCGCCGGCGGTGAAGCCGTGGCGGTCGACCCGCTCGACCTCGGTGAGCAGCGCCTCGAGACCGCGCTCGACGCCACCCTCCTCGACCTGCGCCGCCTGCAGGTAGACGTCGCGGGTGCGGACGAAGCCGGCCGAGGTGGAGATGGCGAACACGAACGGCGGCTCGGGCCGGCGCCGGACCTCGTCGAGGCGCTGGTTGACCATCCCGTGGTAGAGCTGCTCGAGGAGCTGGCGCCGGTAGTCCCGCACCCGCCCCTGGGGCCGCCTCTCGAGCTTGTAGTAGACGCCCACCCGGGTCTGCGCCGCCTCCGGATCGGTGATCAGGGCGTAGAGGGTCTCCTCGTGTTCGGGCACCGGGTAGGAGCGGCGCGGGCGCGGCTCCGCCGGGTTGACCAGCGGTGCGAAGTACCGACGGATGAGACCGGTGATCGCGTCCGGGTCGAAGTCGCCCACCGCCACCAGCGCCATCAGCTCGGGCCGGTACCAGGCCCGGTAGAAGCGGCGGAGCGCCTCGTGGGGAGCGCTCCGCAGGATCTCGACGTCGCCGATCGGCAGCCGCTCGGCGTAGCGCGAGCCCTGGAAGAGCACCGGGAACTGGCGGTCGCGGATGCGGGCGTCGGCGCCGCGCCCGAGGCGCCACTCCTCGACGACGACGCCGCGCTCCTTGTCGATCTCCTCGCCCTCGAAGGCGATGCCCTGGGCCCAGTCCTGGAGGATCTGGAAGGCGCGCTCGAGGGTGTCGGGCTCGTCGGTCGGCACCTTCAGCAGATAGACCGTCTCGTCGAAGCTGGTGAAGGCGTTGACGTCGGGGCCGAAGCGCATCCCCAGCCGCTCCAGGTAGTCGAGCAGCTCGAGCTTCTCGAAGTTGCGGGTGCCGTTGAAGGCCATGTGCTCGACGAAGTGGGCCAGCCCCAGCTGGTCGTCGTCCTCCTGCATCGAGCCGGCGTCGACCGCCAGCCACAGCTCGGCGCGGTTCTGCGGGCGCCGGTTGGCGCGGACGTAGTAGGTCAGGCCGTTGTCGAGGCGGCCGATGGTGATCGCCGGGTCGGTCGGCAGCGCGGCCTCGAGGTCCGCGACGCCTTCGGGCCCGGGCGTGGCGGCTGCCGCGGCAGTCGGCGTGGTCTGGGGTACCGGGGTCGGAGCCGCCGGGGGGGTGGTGGGGGTCGGGGAGCCGGCGCAGGCCGCCAGCGTCAGCAGCAGGGCCGCCCGGAAAAGCGGGAGCAGTCGGTTCATCTGTAGCCTTTCGTGGGGATGATTGCCAGCGCCCTGGTGGGTCGGGGGCGGGCGAAGGGCCGACTATACCGGCGCCGGCGGCCGGCGTCTGTCATAATGCCCTTCCCCTGAGGTGTGCTCGGGCTCGCCGGACCAGGCGGAAACCCGACGGAAATCCCTTCGTAAGTAGGACCCAACTGAGAGTTCGTGGGAGGTGTGCCCTTGCCCAGCCGGCCGGCTTTGCGAGTTTCGACAGTTCTGAGCGCGCTCCTGTGGGCGGGCGCCGCCGCCGGACAGCCGCCGGGCGAGATGCCGCCCACGCCGGTGCGCTACACGGAGGCCCGCAACCACCAGCTACGGCGCTCGGTGGTGCTGACCGGCTCGGTCGAGTCGCGACGCAGCAGCGTGGTGGCCTCGGAGGTCGAGGGCCTGGTCGAGCGCCTGGCGGCCCGCGAGGGCGACCGGGTGCGCAAAGGCCAGCCGCTGGTCGAGCTGCGCCGCCACAACCTGGCGCTGCGGCTGGAGGCGGTGCGCGGGCAGCTCCGGGAGGCGGAGGCACGCCTAGACCTGGCGCGGGCCCGCCTCGGGCGCTCGCGCGGGCTGTTCGAGGAGCTGATCATCAGCCAGCAGCAGCTCGACGACGCGGTCTCCGAGTCGGAGGCCTGGCAGGGCCGGGTGTCGCAGCTCGAGGCCGACGTGGCGCGGCTGGAGGACGATCTCGAGCGCGCCGTGGTGCGGGCGCCCTTTGCCGGCGTGGTGGCCCGCGAGCACGTCGCCCCCGGTGAGTGGCTGGCGGCCGGCGGCGCGGTCATGGAGCTGGTCGACGTCGGCGATCTGGAGGTCACCGTCGAGGTGCCGGAGAGCCGGTTCGCGGGGGTGGCGGTGGGCGGCCCCGCGGTGGTGCGGCTGGCAGGGCTCGGCGGCCTCGAGGTCGAGGGCTCGGTGCGGGCCGTGGTGCCGCGCGCCAGCGCCCAGTCGCGCACCTTCCCGGTCAAGATCTCGCTGCCCAACCCGGCCGGCAGCATCGGCGTCGGCATGCTGGCCCAGGTGCACCTGCCGGTGGGCGAGCCCGAAGAGGCGGTGATCGTGCCCAAAGACGCCGTGGTCAACCAGGGCAACCAGCAGATGGTCTTCGTCATCGGCGAGGACGAGACCGTGCAGCCGATGCCGATCAAGACCGGGACGCCGGCCGGCGCCTGGATCGCGGTCGAAGGGCCGCTCCAGCCCGGCGCCCGGGTGATCACCCGCGGCAACGAACGGGTCTTTCCCGGCCAGAAGGTGAACGGTCAAGTCGTGGAGTACGAACTGCCATGAAGATCGTCGACAGCGCCATTCGCTTCCCGGTGACCACCGCGGTGGGCGCCATCCTGCTGGTCCTCTTCGGGCTGATCTCGGCCTTCCGGATCCCGGTGCAGCTCACCCCGACGGTGGAGGAGGCCGAGATCAGCGTCACCACCTTCTGGCCCGGCGCCAGCCCGCGCGAGATCGAGCGCGAGATCGTCGACGAGCAGGAGGAGCAGCTCAAGAGCCTCGAAGGGCTGGTCGAGATGGAGAGCACCAGCGCGGACAGCTTCGGCCGCATCGCCCTGACCTTCGCCACCGGCACCGACCTCGACACCGCCCTGCTCAAGGTCTCCAACCGCCTGGAGCAGGTGCCGCGCTACCCCGAGGACGCCGACAAGCCGGTGATCCAGAGCGTCGGCGCCGAGGAGAGCGCCATGGCCTGGTTCCTGCTCCTGCCGGCCGACGGGGAGGGCGCCTTCGAGGGCGACATCACCACGCTGCTGACCTTCACCGACGACTTCGTCAAGCCCGAGCTGGAGCGGGTGGAGGGCGTCGGGGCGGTCAACCTGTTCGCCGGCCGCGAGCGCGAGATGCACGTGCTGGTCGACCCGGCGGCGCTGGCCGCGCGGCAGATCACCATCACCGAGTTGGTGACCGCCATCGACCGCGAGAACCGCAACATCTCGGGCGGCGACTTCGACGAGGGCAAGCGCCGTTACGTGGTGCGGACGGTGGGCGAGTACTCCTCGCCCGAGGAGATCGAGAGCATCGTCGTGGCGGTGCGCGGCGGGGTGCCGGTCTATCTGCGCGACGTGGCGCGGGCCGAGCTGGGCTACGCCAAGCCGTTCGCCAACGCCTACCGGTTCGCCGAGCCGATGATCGCCTTCAACGCCGTGCGCGAGACCGGCGCCAACGTGCTGCAGGCGATGGCCGGCATCCGCGAGGCGGTGGCCCGGGTCAACCGCGAGCTGCTGGCGGCGCGCGGCCTGCAGGTGGTGCAGGTCTGGGACGAGACCGAGTACATCTACAGCTCGATCGGTCTGGTGCGCCAGAGCCTGCTGCTGGGCGGCCTGCTGGCGATTCTGGTGCTGCTCCTCTTCCTGCGCAGCCGCTCGAGCACTCTGGTGGTGGCGGTGGCGATCCCGATCAGCCTGATCGGCACCTTCCTGGTGATGAACTGGTTCGGGCGCACCCTCAACGTGATCAGCATGGCGGGCATGGCGTTCGCCGTCGGCATGGTGGTCGACAACGCCATCGTGGTGCTCGAGAACATCTACCGTCACCGGCAGATGGGCAAGAGCCGCTTCCAGGCGGCCTCGGAGGGGGCGCGCGAGGTGTGGGGCGCGGTCCTCGCCTCGACCCTGACCACCATCGCGGTCTTCCTGCCGGTTCTCTTCGTCCAGGAGGAGGCCGGGCAACTGTTCCGGGACATCGCGTTGGCCATCAGCAGCGGGGTCGGTCTGTCGCTGATCGTCTCGATCACCGTCATTCCCTCGCTGTCGGCCAAGATCCTGGGCTCGAAGCAGCCCCAGGCGCGCGAGCAGGCCGGCTACCGGCAGCTGTGGGGCGCGGTGGGGCTGGCCCAGCGCTTCAACGAGTGGGTGACCGCCCGGGTCTACTGGATCACCGGCTCGATCTTCCGCCGGCTGGCGGTGGTGGTCGGCATGACGGTCGTGGCGGTGGCGCTGAGCTTCCTGCTGGCGCCGCAGGCCGAGTACCTGCCGACCGGCAACCAGAACCTGCTGTTCGGGATCATCCTGCCGCCGCCCGGCCACAGCATCGAAGAAAACGCCGGGCTGCTCGACATCTACGTCGACAAGCTGGGCCATCTGTGGGATGGGACGCCCGAGGAGACCGTCGAGCTGCCCGGCGGCGGCATCGACGACATGTTCTACGTCGCCCTCGCCGACCAGGTGTTCATGGGGGTCAGCGCCCGCGATCCCGAGCGGGTGAAGGAGCTGCTGGGGCCGTTCCAGCAGGTCAACTCGCAGGTGCCCGGTTCGATCGCCTTCATCACCCAGGCCAGCATCTTCCAGCGCGGCCTCAGCGAGGGCCGCAACGTCGACGTCGAGCTGACCGGACCGCAGCTCGAGCGGCTGGTGGCGCTCGGCGGCGAGGTGTTCGGCCGGGTGCGCCAGACGATCCCCGGCTCCCAGGCGCGGCCGATCCCCAGCCTCGATCTCGGCAACCCCGAGGTGCAGCTCCACATCGACCGCCGGCGGGCGGCCGAGCTGGGCATCTCGAGCCGCGATCTGGGGCTGATGGTCAACGTCCTGGTCGACGGCGCCAAGGCCAGCGACTACCAGCACGAAGGCCAGGAGATCGACCTCAAGGTGGTGGCCGAGGGCTACACCTACCGCACCCACCTCGTGGACCAGCTGCCACTGGCCGCTCCCTCCGGCGACCTGGTCACCCTCGGCTCGGTGGCCGACGTCCAGGTGGTCAACGGGCCGGCCACCATCGCCCACCGCGAGCGCCAGCGGGCGATCACCATCGCCGTATCGCCCCCCGAAGAGATGCCGCTGCAGGCCGCGATGGAGACCATCGAGGCCGAGGTTCTGGCGCCCATGGAACGCGAGGGCAAGCTCGGCGGTCTCTACCGGGCGCAGCTCTCGGGCACCGCCGACAAGCTGACCCAGACCGGCCGGGCGCTGATCTGGAACTTCGTGCTGGCGGTGGTCATCACCTATCTGCTGATGGCGGCGCTGTTCGAGAGCTTCCTCTATCCGTTCGTCATCCTGTTCAGCGTCCCGCTGGCGGCGCTCGGCGGCTTCCTGGGGCTCGGGGTGGTCAACGTCTTCATCTACCAGCCGCTCGACATCCTCACCATGCTGGGCTTCATCATCCTGGTGGGCACGGTGGTCAACAACGCCATCCTCATCGTCCACCAGTCGCTCAACCACATGCGCGAGGACTCGATGGCGCCCCGCGAGGCGATCCGCGAAGCGGTCGGCAACCGCATCCGGCCGATCTTCATGAGCGTCTCGACCAGCGTCTGCGGCATGCTGCCGCTGGTGCTCTTCCCGGGCGCCGGCTCCGAGCTCTACCGCGGTCTGGGCAGCGTGGTGGTGGGCGGCCTGGTGGTCTCCACCGTCTTCACCCTGTTCCTGGTGCCGGCCCTCTTCAGCCTGGTGCTCGACGCCCGCGAGGCGGCCCGGCGCCGGCTCGAGGGTCTGGCCGCCGTCCCCGAGCCGACGGGCCCGGCGACCGGGCCGGCGTAGGCCACCCGGCAGGCAGCGGGCAACCTGAAAAAGGGCGGCCCGTCTGCGTGCGGCCTTCGAGGAGGACCGGCAGGGGGCCGGCTGAAACTTTCGGCGCCGGGCTCCGTCTTAGGAGTCGAGCGCCACGGAAGGCGTCACGGGAGGTGCCGAGATGAATCGAAAAGCGAATGCGGGTGAGCTGAAGGTCGTCGTGCTGGCGCTTGGACTGCTGCTGGCGGCCGGGGCCGCCGCGGCCTCCGACCAGCTCTGGCTGCACGTGCGGGTGGACGAGGGCGACGGCGCCAAGGTGTCGGTCAACCTGCCGATCTCGATGGTCGAGCACGCCCTGCCGATGATCCCCAGCCACCACTTCCACGGGGGCGAGGTCGAGTTCGACGACTGGCGGATGGAGGTTGAAGAGCTGCGCCGGCTATGGGCCGAGATCAAGGCCAGCCCCGACATGACCTTCGTGACCGTCGAGGACGGCTCCGACAAGGTGCGGGTCTGGAAAGAGGGTGACTACCTGCTGGTCAGCGTCAACGAGCACGGCGGCGACCAGGTCGACGTGCGGATCCCCGCCACCGTGATCGACGCCCTGCTCTCCGGCGAGGGCGACGAGCTCGACATCCGCGCCGCCCTCCAGGCTCTGGTCGACGCCGGCGAGGGTGAGCTGGTCACCGTCAGCGGCGGCAACGACCGGGTTCGGGTGTGGGTCGACCGCTTCGCCGAGGCGGAGTAGGCCGGTGTCGGCACACGCTCCTGAGCGCGGGCGCGGCCGCCGGGTCCTCCTCTACCTGGCGGCCGGCTTCGCCGTCCTCGCCGTCGGCTGGGTGCTTGCGGTCGGCGCCGTCTACGCCATCGGCGGCGTGCTCAGCGTCGAGGTCCACGAGCGCACCGAAGGCATCGACCTCTACCTGCCGCTCCCCGCCGCCGCCGTCGACGCCACCCTCTCCCTCGCGGCCCCCTTCTGCTGGCGGCTCGGCGGCGCCCACCACCTCGGCCGCCTCGGCATCGCCGCCGAAGAGTGGCTCCCCCAGGCCCGCCAGATCCTCGCCGCCCTCGAGCGCAGCCCCGACGCCACCCTGGTCACCGTCGAAGACGGCCCCACCCGCGTCCGCGTCGCCAAGAAGGGCAGCCGCCTCCACGTCGAAGTCGACGACCCCGACGTCCACGTCCGCGTCGCCCTGCCGGCCCGCCTGCTGACCCGAGCGGCGGCGCAGCTCGGCTGCTGAGGGCGACGGGCGCGGACGGAGTCCGGCCTCGATTCGGACAGCCGGGCGCGCCGCGAGCCGGATGTGTGGCTCGCGGCCGCGCCTTCCGTGCCCGCCGACCCGGACACGCAGTGGTAGCTTGCCGGCATCCCGGGTCGACCTTACGGCCTTTCGAGGCGCGGTCGGTCGGTCGCTGGGTGAAGCAGGCCTCCACCTGAGGGGAGCCCGACGCGGTTCGAAGCCACGATGTACCGTCAGCTCGCTCGCACTCTGTCGTGGGCGGTCGCCAGCGCGGCGATCGCCCTGGCGCTGGCCGAGGTGGCGATCCACGTTTTCGGACTGTTTCCGGAAGGACGCGCCGCCTCGGTCCTCGCCCGGCCCGAGGGTGAGGCGGGCGCAGAACCGGGCAAGTTCCAGATCCACCCGTTCCTGGGCTGGACCTGGCGCCCCGGGCTGCGCGCCTCGCTCGAGGCCGCCTTCCCGGAGGGCGAGCCGACCGAGTGGGCGAGGCGCAACTCGACGGTCAACCGCCTTGGGCACTTCTCCTGGTCGGAGGACTACCGGGAGATCGGCGAAGACGCCTTCGTCGTCGGCATCTTCGGTGGCTCGGTGGCGAGCGACCTCGCATCGCTCGGCGGAGAGGTGCTGCGGGAAGCGCTGCAAGCGCGGCTCCCCGAGCTTGGCGAGTCGATCGTGGTCTTCAATCTGGCGACGCGTGGCCACAAGCAGCCACAACAGGCGATCGCACTCCTCCAGGCGCTGGTGCTCGGCCTGCGCTTCGACGCCGTCGTCAACCTCGATGGCTTCAACGAGGCGGTACACGGAGGCCGCGACGTGGCGCTCGGGCGGCATCCGCTGTTCCCCGCCCGCCGGCTCTGGACCTCGGCGCTCGAGCTGTCGAGTGTGGCGCCGGCCGGTGAGACCCTCGAGCTGGCCGGCGAGGTCGCGCGTGTCAGACGCCGGGCCCGCGAGCTGGCAGCGTGGATCCAGGAGTCGGTGCTCGCCCGCCGCAGCAAGCTGGCCCGCGCGGTGGCCGGCATGCGGGTGCTGCGGCAATGGCGCCGTGCCGACGAGCTGGAGGACCGCCTCCAGCAGCTCTCGGCCGAACGCCCGGCCTCGGCCGCCGTGGCGTCCCTGACTGATCCCTGCCTCGAGGGCCGCGGGAGCTGCCTCGAACTCATCGCCGACCTCTGGCAGCGCAGCTCGCGGCTCATGCACGACCTCACTCGGGAAGGCGGCGGGGTCTACCTCCACGCGCTGCAGCCCAATCAGTACGTGCCCGGCAGCAAGCGGCTCACCGCCGAGGAGAGGAGGCGCTCTTACGTGCCGGGTGGACGGAGCGATCTGGTCGAGCGGGTCTACCCGCTGTTCCGGCGCAGGTCCGCGTCACTCGCCGACCACGGCGTCACCTTCCACGACCTGACGATGATCTTCGCCGACCGTCCCGAGACCATCTACCGCGACCCCTGCTGCCACTACAACCTCCACGGCAACGAGCTCCTGGCCAGACGCCTGGCCGACCTGATCGGCGATGCTGTGACCGCCGCGGGCCGGCCGTTGATGACAGCTGCCGACTGACCCTTCCGACGAGCTGGCGACGAGGCGCAGCGCCGGTCAGGGCTTCACCACCAACTGGTGGAAGAGGCTGGACTCGCGCTTGTAGAAGCCTTCGGTGTGGAAGGTCTCGGCGAGGTGGTAGAGCTCGTAGTCGAAGTGGTGGCAGAGCTCGTGGAGGAGGGTGCGGAGGAAGGTCTTGAAGGCGACGATGCGGGCCTGTTTGGCGGTCCGCATCCAGAGGGAGACGCGGGCCGGCCGCGAGCCGGACTCCGGCTCGTAGAGGCCGTGGAGCTCGCCGCCGCCGTCGTGGGGGCGGACGGCGCGGACGACGACCCGCACGGCCGGGACCTTCAATTGGCGGCAGAGCCCGTCGGCGAGCGCCTGACACAAGCTCTCGGCGCGGCGGCGATCCTCGGCGGCGAGGGCGTCGCGGAGCGCCCCGGCGTGCGGTCGCAGCTCGGCGGGCCGCGGCAGCTTGACGGTCGCGATCTCGTCGGAGCGGCGGTAGATGGCGCGCTGGGCGGGACGCAGCCGCGCGTAGTAGGCGAAAGGCATCAGGGTCGGCCGCCGGCGAGCTGCGAGAGCGTGGCCGCCGTCCTCCCGGCGGCGCCGGCGCCGGCTGCGCCCGTGCGGTTCTCAGATCTCCCAGCTGACCTGGTAGCGGCAGTGGGGGCCGCCGCGGGCGCGGCAGGTCTCCTCGCGGATGGTGACCGACCTGGCGCCGCACATGCGGAGCGCCTCCTTGTACCAGCCGATCACCGTCAGGCAGTCGGTCTCGGAAAAGGTGTCGGCCTCGTAGGTGGTCATCACCCCGGAGCGGGGCCCGGTGGGCTCCCAGGTGCGATGACCGGCGTCGTAGTAGAAGTCGTAGATGCGGTCGGCCTTGGCCATGAAGGCCTGGGGGTCGCCCTGGATCAGGAAGTGCTCGTGCGGGCCGCCCAGGTTCTCGCGGGCGGAGCCGGCGCCGATCGCCTCGAACAGCGAGCGGGCGCCGTCGCCGAGCACCTCGACGATCGCCTCGTCGAGCCGCCGGTTGAGCTCGAAGGGGTACCAGTTGACCGACAGCAGCAGACCGGTCAGGGCCTGCCGATGCTCCTCGTCGAGCGAGTCGACCACCCGCTGCCAGGCCTCTTCGCCGTACTCGCGCCGCACGAACGCCCGGCGGGCGGCGATGACGGCGCCCTTGACGCGGACGGTCACCCCGCCACCCCGCCAGCCGAGTCGCCGTCGGCCGAGACGGAAAGCCCCCACCGCGACGGCTCGCGGTGGGGGCCTCGGGATTGACTCGCCAAGCCGCCGATCACTCGGCGACGCGGTCCTTGAGGCCCTTGCCCGGGCGGAAGCCGGGGTAGGTCTTGGCGGCGATCCTCAGGGTCTCGCCGGTCGCCGGGTTGCGTCCCTCGCGGGCCGCGCGGCGCTTGGTGTAGAACATGCCGAAGCCCGGGATCTGCACCTTCCGGCCCGCGTCGAGCTCGGTGGCGATGATGCCGGTGCCCGGCTTGGTGTCGAAGATCTCGCTGACTACATCGTTCGCCTTGGCGACCGACAGGTCGCACTTCTTGGCTAGCTTCTCGGCCAACTCCGTCTTGTTCATCTGCACTCCTTGAGGTTCGTTGAAAGTCTCTCCGCGAGCGGAGATCCCTCCAGTTGATCGGCGCCTGGAACCCCTCCGGGCACCGTGTATCTGTCGAGCTTGATGCGGCGCAAACCCCCGCCATCAGAGTCTGAGCGTCGGATCACCCCACCCGGCCCCCCGTCGATCTCCCGCCCCGCCCCGAGAAGGGCTCCGGACTCTCCGGGGACGGCGCGGAGTCTAGCACGATCATGGGGCGGACACCAGTCAATCAGCGGCTTTCGGCGGCCGGCAGCTCGCGAACGTAGAGGTCGCGCTTGGGGTAGGGGATCTCGATCCGCTCGGTGGTGAGGCGCTTGTAGACCCGGGTGTTGAGGTCGTCCAGCACCCGCCCCCGAAGCATCGGCTCGGCGATCCAGCCGAGCAGCTCGAAGCTCAAGCCGGATTCCCCGAAGGCCCGGAAACGCACCCGCGGCTCGGGCTCCGGTTGGAGGTCGGGCTGCTCGGCCGCCACTTCCAGGAGCACCTGCCGCACCCGGTCGACGTCCGAGCCGTAGGCCACCTCGACCTTGACGCGGATCCTCTCCCGGGTCCAGCGGCCGCCGCTCTCGTTGACGATCTTGGCGTTGGCGATCACCGCGTTGGGGATGGTGACCTCGACGTCGTCGCGGGTCAGCAGGCGCGTGCTGCGCAGCCCGATGTGGGTCACTTCACCGCGCTCGCCGCTGTCGAGCACGATGTAGTCGCCGGTCTGGTAGGGGGCGTCGGCGAGGATGAAGATGCCCGAGAAGAGGTTGGCCAGGGTGTCCTTGGCGGCAAAGCCGAGGGCCAGCCCCACGATGCCGCCCGAGACCAGCAGACCGCCGACGTTGATCCCCCAGGCGAGGAACACGAAATAGGTGGCGACGCCCAGCAGACCCAGCTTGGCCGTCTTGTCGAGCAGCGACAGGGTGCGCGGCTCGATCCTTGGCGAGTCGGGGCCGCCGAGCCGGCCCAGGGCCTCGACCAGCAGAGCCGAGGCGCGGAATCCGAAGCCCAGCCAGACCAGGACGAGCACGGTGACCAGGCTGTCGAGGACCACCCCCGAGAGCCGTTCGGGAAGCTCTAGCTGGCGGGTGGCCAGCCACAGGCCGGCGAGCAGCACGCTGACGAAGATCGGCCGGTGGAGCAGGGCGATCAGCCGATCGTCGAGGTCGGTGCGCGAGCGGCGAACCCACAGCGCGATCCCGCGGGTGATGACCAGGTCGCTGAGCTTGGCGAGGACGGCGGCGGCCGCCATCAGGACGGCGGCGCGCAGCCAGGGGTTGCCGGCGAGCGCCGCCGGCAGCCGGTCGAGGAGGGCGTCGGGAGAGAACGGCATGGCGAGACGGCGGCGCCGGGGAAACCAGAGGATAACGCACCGGTCGACCGCCGACCGGCCGGCTATACTCCGCGGGTCCGCGCCAGCCGCCCTGCGCCGTCCGCAGGGAGTTCCAATCCGTGCCTTCGAAGCCCCATCGCCTCGAGTCGCGGCGCATCGCGCTGCACCGCAAGGTGGTGATGCGGGTGCCCGGAGAGCCGGGACTGATCACCGGTTTCTGCACCAACCTGTCGATGACCGGGATGTTCGTGCGCACCGATCTGCCGCGGCCGCCGGCGACCGTGCTGTCCTTCGAGTTCCGCCTGGTCGACGGCGCCGAGGCCGTCCGCGGCACCGGGCTGGTGACCTGGATCCGGGCCACCGAGGAAGGAGCCGACCGGCCGCCGGGCATGGGCCTCCAGTTCCTCGAGCTGGCGCCGTCGCACCGGCGGCTGCTGCGCCGCATCGTCGTCAAGCAGATGCCGGAGGGCGACGGCGCCGCGGTGCTGGCCGGGCTGCGCTCGGACCTGTCGGCCGCGCTCGACGGTGGGGCGGCGCCGGGGTTGCGCGGGGACCTGCCCCTGGAGGCCATCGAGCCGCCGGCGGTGGTCGCTGGCGGGGACCGGCGGCGGTGGTCGCCGATGGCCGCCTTGGGCTTGGTTCTCGCCCTGGCCGCCCTGATCGCCGGTGCCCGATTCCTCGGGGTCTTCGGCGGGGGGCGCGACCGGGCGGCGGGAGGGGCGGTCACCGCCAGCGCGCCGGTCTCCGCAACGGCGGGCGGGCCGGCGGCCGTTGCGCCCACCTCGGCCACAGCGGCGGCGGCGTCGCTCGGCGCGGGCGAGACCACGGCCCTGCCGATGACCGAGGCGGCGATCACCGAGGCGGTGCGCGCCTGGGCCCAGGCCTGGTCAGACCAGCGGGTCGACGACTACCTGGCGCACTACAGCCGCGCCTTCGAGCCGCCGGACGGTCTCGGGCGCGCCGCCTGGGAGACCGAGCGGCGCGAGCGGATCGCCGCCCCGAGCTTCGTCCGGGTGGCGATCGCCGCGCTCGACGCCGAGCCGCTGGCGCCCGGGACGGCGCGGGCGACCTTCTTTCAGACCTACCGCTCGGACCGCTTCCAGGACACGGTGCGCAAGACCCTCGAGCTGGTCTGGGAGGAGGGCGCCTGGAAGATCCGCCGCGAGCTGGCCGAGGACTAGGCCGCTGTAATAGCATGGCCGCTCGCGCCCGGAGACGTCGGGCGTCGCTCCCATCCCAACCTCGCCGTGACTCAAACGCCGTTCATCCGGGCCGGTCTGCTCGCGCTGGTGGTCGCCGCGGCCGCGACCTGCGGCGGAGAGGACGGCGGGCCTCCCGAGGCCGGAGCGCCGGCGACCGGGGCCACGGGCCCGGGCGTCGCCGCCGGGCCGGCGGCCGCGCCGGACGTGGATCCCGAGATCTCTCCCGAGCTGGCCGACAGGGTGAGCTACAAGATGGGCCACAACTGGGGCCTCAACTTCCGGGACGAGGAGTTCGACTACAACGAGGAGCTGCTGCTGGAAGGTCTGCACGACGCTCTGGCGGGCGAGGAGGGTCCCTACAGCCAGCCGGAGCTCAATGAGGCGATGGACCTCTTCCGCCAGAAACTTAAGGTGCGGCGCAACCTGCGCCGCGAGCGGCTGGCGGCCGAGAATGCCGCCGAGGGGCCGCCGTTCCTGGAGCGCAACGCGGGCCGCCCCGAGGTGGTCGTCCTGCCGAGCGGGCTGCAGTACGAGGTGCTGGCCAGCGGCTCGGGGCCGTCGCCGGGGCCCGGCGACCGGGTCACCGTCCACTACCGCGGCTGGTTCGTCGACGGCACCCAGTTCGACAGCTCGTACGACCGCGGACGCCCCAACGCCTTCACCCTCGACCGGGTGATCGAAGGCTGGCAGCAGGCGCTGACCCGGATGCGGGTCGGTGACCGCTGGAAGCTCTATATCCCGGCCGAGCTGGGCTACGGCGACCGCGGCTCGGGCAAGATCGCCCCCAACGCCACCCTGATCTACGAGCTGGAGCTGCTGGCCGTCGAACCGGCGGCGAGCTGACGCGGCGCCGGCCGCCCCGTCGCGCCTCCGAGGTCATTGACGATGCCGCGCGGCAGCGAAGCGACCCGCTCCACGGCCGCCCGGCGGGCCCTGCTGACCGCGCTGGCGGCGGGGCTGCTCTGGATGGCGCCGCCACCCCTCACCGCCGCTCGCCGCGTCGGGCCGCCCAGCGAGCAGCTCCGCGAGGAGCAGAACGCCGTGGTGGTGGCCCGGGCGGTGGGGCCGGCCGGCGAGGGCCGGTATCGCTTCGAGCGGCGGCGCGTGCTGCACGGCGAGGCGCCACCGCTGCTCGAGCTGCGGATGGACGAGGGGTCGCTCGGCGGGTTGCGGCCGGGCCGGAGCTACGTCGTGGGCTTTACCAGCCTGGTGCCGGTGCCGCGGCAGCGGAGGGTGTTCGCGCCCGACCCCTGCGGTCCCGCCGTGGTCCAGCTCGACGACGTCGGTGCCGCCCTGTTCGAGGACTCCCGGGCGCTGCGGTCCCTGGTGGCCGGCCCCGGGCCGGCCGCGCCCGCTCGCCAGGTCCGGGCCCTGCTGCGCCTGGCGAGCCGGGAGGATGGACCCGGCCGCCGCTTCGCCCTGGTCGAGCTGCACCTCCGCGACGACCTCCACTCGCGGCTGGGAGACACGGAGGTGAGGCGGTTGGGCGCGTTGTGGCCCGACCTGGCGGGGGACCCGCTGGGTCGCCACCACCTGCTCGAGCTGGCCCGCCTGCTGGCCGCCGGGCGGACGGTGCCCTGGCTCGCCGGCGCCTCCCGCGAGCTGCTGGCGGCGGCCCCGACCGAGCTCGACCTGGCCTCGCCGTGGCCCCTGCTGGTCCAGACCGCGGCCGGGGGGCTCGCCGCAGCCGGCGGCCCCGGCGATCTGCCGGTGCTGGCCCGGCACCTGGTCTCCAACAACCCCGGGGTGGGCAAGGCGGCGCTGGCCGCGATGGAGAGCCTCGACCCCGGCGGCGCTATCCGCCGGGCGCGCGAGGCGCTGGAATCGTCCGAACTCCACCCGGAGACGCGGCGGGCCCTCGAGGCGTTCCTGGGACGGGTGGGCACCGGTGGGGCAAGCGAAGACGTAAGATAAGCTGTAATCTAGGCTCGTCCGCGTGTGGTCTATACTCGCCGGGCTTTCGCCAGCCGGCCGCGCTCCCAGGGCGTGGCCTCCATTCGAGGAGAATCGACAACCGCAAGCTGCGTACCGCCGTAGGGGGAGAGCGGGGGGTGGTCCCGCCGGTCCAGCGGAAGGGGAGTGCTGCGCGCGCCCCTCGACAAGGAGAACGTAATGAAGCTCAGGCTCGCGTTGTTTGTCGCCGTCGCGGCGCTGTACGTCCCCGCTGGGGCGATCGCGGACGGCGTTTCGCCGGCTCCGACCGTCACCTGGTCGATCCGCAACGACACCTCGCCGCCGCTGCGCGATCTGGCTACGGCGCCGGTGCTCGAACCGGGGCCGGCCCGCGAGATCCCGCTGCGAATCGTCGAGGGTCTGCCCGAGAAGCCGCCGTCCCCCGGGGTTCCCGATCCGCGGCGTCAGACCGAGACCCGGCCGATCGAGGGCGGTCCCGCGACCCCTCCGCCGATCATCAACATCGAAGGGGTTGGCAACGTCAACGGCGTGCTGCCGCCCGACACCGAGGGCGACGTCGGCCCGGATTTCTACGTCCAGTGGATCAACCTCAGCTTCGCGGTCTTCGACAAGACCGACCCCGGCGGCACCCCCGTCTTCGGTCCGGTGAACGGCAACACCATCTGGGCCGGTTTCGGTGGCGTCTGCCAGAACACCAACAACGGCGACCCGATCGTGCTCTACGACCACCTGGCCGACCGCTGGCTGCTCAGCCAGTTCGCGGTCAACAGCGGCGTGCAGTGCATCGCCATCTCGACCACCAGCGACCCCACCGGGCCCTATCACCGGTACGAGTTCACGGTAACGCCGGGCGGCCAGAACGACTACCCCAAGATCGGCCTGTGGCCGGACGGCTACTATCTGTCGACCCGTGACTTCCCGGTCGCGGATGGCTTGGCCGGCGCCGGCGTCTTCGAGCGCGACGAGATGCTGGTCGGCAACCCGGCCCGCTTCGTCAAGTTCGAACTCGAGTGCCTGGCCAACGACTGCGTCGACGGCTTCCAGCCCTCGCACCTCGAGGGGCCGCCGCCGCCAGCCGGCACCCCCAACACCTTCGTCAAGGACTGGGACGACGACTTCAACGCCACCGGCGCGCTGCCCGACCGCTACCGGCTTTGGGACTTTTCGGTCGACTGGACGGTCGACCCGCCGGGGGCGACCTTCGTCGAGATCGCCGGGGTGCCGACCAGCGCCGACTTCGACCAGGACATGTGCGGCTTCTTCGTCCGCAACTGCATCCCGCAGCCGGGGACCGCGCAGGGGCTCGACCCGATCGACGAGCTGACCATGTACCGGGCGCAGTTCCGCCAGTTCCCGACCCACCAGACGCTGCTCGTCAACCACACGGTGGACGCCACCGGCGGCGACGTCGCCGGCGTCCGCTGGGCCGAGCTGCGCAACACCGGGGCCGGGTGGACGCTGCACCAGGACGGCACCTACGCCCCGGCCGGCGGCGACAACCGCTGGATGGGCTCGATCGCCATGGACCAGCAGGGCAACATCGCGCTGGGCTACAGCGTTTCGAGCGGCGCCACCTTCCCCTCGGTCCGCTACACCTCGCGGCGGGCCGGCGACCCGCTGGGGATGATGCCCGGCGGCGAGGTCGACCTGATCGCCGGCACCGGCCATCAGACCAGCGGCTCCCATCGCTGGGGCGACTACTCGACGATGAGCGTCGACCCCGAGGACGGCTGCACCTTCTGGTTCACCCAGGAGTACGTCGAGACCTCCGGCAACGCCAACTGGAAGACCCGCATCGGCTCCTTCGTGATGCCCGAGTGCCTGGGGCAGATCTTCGCCGACGGGTTCGAGTCGGGCGACACCACGTCCTGGAGCGGCTCGGTCCCCTAATCGAGCTTTCGGTAAGTAAAGCGCCGGCCGCCGCGAGGCGTCCACGACGCCTCTCCGGGCGGCGCTCTTCATCAACCTGGAACAGGAGTAGTAGATGATCGAGCAAGGCAAAGTGAAGTGGTTCAACGACGCCAAGGGCTACGGGTTCATCGTGCCCGAGAAGGGGGGCGCCGACGTCTTCGTCCACTACTCGGCGATCGTCGGCGAGCGGGGATTCAAGAGCCTGGCCGAGGGGGACCGGGTCTCGTTCGAGGCCGCTCAGGGTCCCAAGGGACTGCAGGCGAAGAACGTCGTCCGCCTCTAGGGGTCTGACATCGCGCCAACTCCGCGGGCGCCTCGCCGGATGGCCGGCGAGGCGCCCGTTTTTTTGCCCCGTGGAGCGGCGCCACGTCCGCGGCCGGGCGGCTCGCGTCCGCTGCCGGCATCGGGTAGACTGGCTCCATCAACGCCAGATAGGGGACATCGGAAAAGGACGAATCTGAGAAAGGGAGACACTGATGAGACGCCTCTTCCAGCCGCTGCTTTTCGCTGTCCTACTCTTCGGGGTTGCCTGTGCGGGGCTCGATCGCCCGGCGACGGCCCCCAGCGCGGACCTCGAGCCCGCCAGGCTCGAGCCGGCGCCGGCGGCGCCGGCCGGCGCGGTCGCCTGGCGCGACGAGCGACCGGCGTTGCCGTGGGCGGAGACGCTGACCATCCAGGCGGACGGCCCCTACATGATCGACGCCCGGAACCTGCCGCCGGCCGCCCTGCCGGCGGACGCGCCGGTGAAGCCGCGGGTGGTTCCGGCGCCCAAGCGGCTGCTCAGCGACGAGCAGGTCGCGGCGCTGCGCGAGGCGGCCCGCAACCTGCCGCCCAACGACCGGGTGATCCGGCCGGGCAGCGCGCCCGGCGGCCAGGCGCCGACCCTGAATACCAGCTTTCCGACCATCGACTACCCGACCACCGGCACCGGGCTGACCCCGCCCGATCCCGAGCTGGCGGTGGGCCCCAACCACGCGATCGCCATCGTCAACGCGGCCTTCGAGATCTACGACAAGACCGGGGCCATCCTGCTGCCCTCGACCACGCTGGCCAGCTTCTTCGCCGGGGTGCCCGACTGCGACGACTTCCTGTTCGACCCCAACGTGCTCTACGACGAGGTCTTCGACCGCTTCATCATCGGCGCCGACGACAACGGCACCCAGTACTGCGTGGCGGTCACCACCGGCTCCGACCCGACGCTGACCTACTTCGGCTACAACCTGCAGACCGACGTCGGCGGCGCCTTCTTCGACTACCCGCACGCGGGGGTCGGCTCGGACGCCATCTACATGGGCTCCAACCAGTTCGGCGGCGTGCCGGGCTTCGAAGGCCGGGTGTGGGCGATGGACAAGGTGGACATGTACGCCGGCCTGCCGCTGGTCTCGGTGACCCAGTCGACCGGCTCCGACGGCACCCCCTGGCCGGCCGATTTCCACGGCGCCAACGACGGCTCGTTCCCGCCCTCGGGGAGCCCGCACTGGATCATGACCGAGGTCTTCGACGGCTGCATCCACAACGTCTGGACCTGGACCGACCCGTTCGGCGCCAACAGCTTCGTCAAGGGGTCGAATCTCGATCTCTGCGCCTTCACGGGGATCGGTCCCGGATTCCCGCTGTCCGGGCCGCAGCTGGGCGGTGGCGACATCTACGACATCATGGACTGGCGCGGGCAGTCGACCCACTACCGTAACGGCGTGCTGCACATCGCCAATCAGGGCTTTGCCTGCAACCCGGGCGGCGGCACCGTCGACTGCGTGCGCTGGGCGCAGATCGACCCGATCGCCGACGCCATCCTCGACGCCGGGGTCTTCGGTACCAACAACGACTACCGCGGCTATGCCAGCGTCGCCGCCAACCGTTGCAACGACATGGCGATCGGCTATTCGAACACCAACTCGGGGATCTGGCCCGAGACCCGCGTTACCGGCCGCGAGGCCACCGACCCGCCGGGGACGCTACAGCCCGAGGTGATCCTCAAGCTCGGCGAGGAGACCTTCGACTGCTTCGACGGGGCGCCCTACCGCTGGGGCGACTACACGGGGATGACGATCGACCCCGACGGCGTCCGGTTCTGGTACCTGGGGCAGTACTCGAAGACGACGGGGGCCTCCTGCGACTGGGGGACGTTCGTCGGCGAGTTCACCTACCAGTGCCCGATCTTCACCGACGGCTTCGAGTCCGGGGATATCTCGTCCTGGTCGTCGTCGGTGCCCTGAGCGGCCGCGCTCTCGAGCAGTGAGACGAAGAGCCGGGCTGACAGCCCGGCTCTTCTTTGTGGGGGCGTCGGCGGTCCGGAAGCGGGAAAGGCGTCCTCATGAGCGTGCCCGCCCGGATGAGCTTTCGCGGCCAGTGTCGGTGCAGGTGCGATGGACAGCGGCGGGGGACACCGGAGGGCCTCGTCCGAGATCAAAGACCGGAGGTGCCTGCCGCCGAGGTTTCGGGGGCTGCCACCGGGGCGGCAGGCGCCGTGGGAGCGCCGGGGCGGTAGAGGGTCACCAGGCCGCCACCGAGGGCGGCGAGGAGGATGCCGGCGACGAACTGCCAGCGGACGGTCGACCAGCCGCCGGCGGGGGGGTGAATGGAGAGGGCCACCAGGGCGTTGACCACCGGGGCGCCGGCGAAGATGATCGACATCACGACGCTGGGGCTGCCGCCGGCCCCGAAGGCCAGGAGCACGCAGAAGGCGCCGGCCGCGCCGACGATGCCGGCGAGCAGGGACCAGAACGCGCCAGGACCGGGGAACGACCACGAGGCGCCCGAGGCCAGCAAGAGCCCGATCGGCGCCAGCACGGCGGTCAGGAAGTAGGCGATGCCCACGAACAGGAAGGCCTTGTAGCGGCCGTGGGCGGGGTCGGCCATGCCCATCTGGCCGCTGTGCAGGAACACCCCGTAGAGCCCCCAGGTGGCCACGGTCATCAGGCTGAAGAGCAGCCACGTCATTCCTGGACTCGCTCCGTCGGTCATCGCCAAACCCTCCCTCCTTTTTCGGTTTCAATCCTCCTCGATTGCGGGCGGTGGCAGCCTACCAGCGCGGTCGACCTAAAGCCCGGCCGCAGAAGCCGCTGGGGTCCCACCGAAATCAACCGGAAGAAGCAGCTTTCGGCCTTCGCCGATCGCTGGGCGCCCTGCGCGACATCACCTTCGCGAAGGCCCCCCTCCGGCTGCTACTTGAAGAGCTCTCTTCGCCGCTCGAGCACTCTCGAGGCTCGCGATCACGCCAGAAGCCCGTCGCCGTCTCAGGGCAGGAGGATCACCTTCAGACACCCGTCCCGCCGCTCGGCGAAGAGCCTGTAGGCGGCCGGGCCGTCGGCGAGGGGCAGGCGGTGAGTGATCAGCGGGGCGAGGTCGGGGCTGCCGGTGCGGAGCAGGTCGAGGGCCATCGGCAGGTAGTGGCGCGCGGGGCAGCGGCCGGTCCGGAAGGTGAGGTTCCTGTCGTAGGCTTCGACCGGCGAGAAGGGCAGGGTGGGTGCGGTGTGGACGCCGACCGCCGCGACGGTGCCGCCGGGTCGGACGAGCTCGACGGCGAGGCGCAGCGCCGCCGGGCTGCCCACCGCCTCGACCGCCGCGTCGGCGCCGCGGCCGCCGGTGGTCTCGCGGACCGCGGCGGTGACCTCCGGGTCGGCGGCGTCGGGAGCTTTGGACTCGGCGTCCGGGGGACCGGCGTCGATGGGCTCGGCGCCGAGGCGCTCGGCGGCGCGCAGCCGCTCGGCGACCCGGTCGACGGCCAGGACGCGCTCGGCCCCGAGCTGGCGGCAGCCGACCACCGCCATCAAACCGACCGGCCCACAGCCCACTATCGCGGCCACGGCGCCGGGCGCGGCGCGGGCCATCTCGGCGCCGAAGAGCCCGGTCGAGAGCACGTCGCCGGCCAGCAGCGCCAGCTCGGACGGCACCTCTTCGGGGACCTCGACCAGGGTGGCGTCGGCCAGCGGCACCCGCACCCGCTCGGCCTGGCCGCCGTGGAGTCCCCGGCCGCCCTCGACCCAGCCGAAAAGCCGGCCCTGCTCGCAGCGCGCGGTGAGGCCCGAGCGGCAGAAGAAGCAGGCGCCGCAGCTGGTGGTGAAGGGGCTCACCACCCGGGCGCCGGGGCGCAGCCGGCGGACCGCGGCGCCGGTCTCGACCACCCGGCCCACGAACTCGTGGCCCAGCACGGTGCCGGTGTCGAGTCCGGTCTCGCGCCCGAAGTAGGGGTGGAGGTCGGAGCCGCAGATCCCGGCCACCTCGACCTCGACGAGGGCGTCGCCTTCGTCGGCGATCGCCGGCTCCGGGACCGTGTCGTAGAGGACGGTCTCGACGCCGCCGAAAGTCAGGGCCCGCACGCGGCGAGTCTACGTCGTGCGGAGACGAAACCTGCTGCTACACTGCCTGGCCGTGAGCGGCCGGCCGACTCTCCTCCTGCTGGGCCTGGCGGCCGCGACCCTGGCCGGCTGCGGGGGAAGCGAAGACGCCGGGCCGGCCGCTCGCCGGTTCCTGTCGATCGGCACGGCGCCGCCGGGAGGCGCCTTCTTCGTGGTCGGTGGGGCTCTGGCCGAGGTGCTCGATCAACGGGGCGCCAGCGGCCCGATGGCCGGCTGGCGGGTCACCGCCGAGGCCACCAAGGGGACCCAGGAGAACCTCCGCCGGCTGGCCAGCGGCGAGCTGGACTTCGCGCTGGCCAACGCCGCCATCACCTACTTCGCGGTCCGCGGCGAGGGTGGCTGGGAGGCGCCCCAGCCGATTGAGGCGGTGATGACGCTGGCCCCCAACGTGGCGCTGTTCCTGGCCCGCGAGGGGTCGGGGATCCGGCGGATCGCCGACCTGGCGGGGCGGCGGGTGGTGATCGGTCCGGCCGGGGCCGGGTTCGAGTACTTCGTGGAGCCCATTCTCGAGGCCCACGGAGTGGGTCTCGAGGATCTCGTCGCCCTCAATGCCACCCAGGCCGGAGCGGTGGAGATGCTTGCCGACGGCTCGGCGGTGGCGGCCTTTCTGGGCGGGGCCGTGCCCACCGCGTCGATCACCCAGGCGGCGGCCGGCGGCGGCGTGAGCTTCGTGCCGTTCGACGAGGAGGCGCTCGTGCGGCTGGCGGCGGACTATCCGTTCTTCGAGCGTGCCACCATCCCGGCCGGCACCTACCGCGGTCAGGACGTCGACTTCCAAGGGCTCAACGTCGGCTCGATGCACCTGGTGACCGCGGCCGGCCGCGACGACGAGCTGGTCTATCAGGTCACCCGGGCGCTTTGGGAGGGCCGCGAGCAGGTGGTCGAGAAGCACCCGGCCGGGCGCTTCATCCGCGCCGAGGTGGTGGTGCGCGACATTGGGACGCCGTTCCATCCGGGGGCGGAGCGCCTCTATCGCGAGCTCGGCATCTGGCCGGCGAGTCCGTGAGGCCGCCGGAGCCGGTCGCCTGCCGATGAGCGCGCCGGCGGGCTCCGGCCGGCTGGCGGCCGCGGCGGGGCTGCTCCGCCGGGCGGCCGGCGTCGTGCTGCCGCTGTTCGTCCTGGCCGAGCTGAACTACCCGCGGCTGACGCCGCAATCGCAGCTGGCGATCTTCGTGGCGCTCGGCCTGGTGCTGTGTTTCCTCCCGGCCGGCGGCACCGGGGAGCGGCCGGCGCCGCCTCGACGGCCGGCCGTCGGTCTCGGCCTGGCGCTCCTCAGCCTTGCGGTCGGGGCTTATCTGGTCGTCCACAACGAGCCGGTCTTCGCGGGCTGGTGGCCAGCCGGTGGCTCGCTCGGCGACCGCGCCGGGGCCGAGACCGCGACCGACCTGTTGGTGGGGGCGATCGGTCTGGCGCTGGTCCTGGAGGCGACCCGCCGCTCGCTGGGCTGGGCGCTACCGCTGCTGTCCGGGCTGTTCCTCGCCTACGCGGCCTGGGGGCGCTGGCTCCCCGACTGGCTGCTGCCGCACCGCGGCTACGGGGTCGAGCGCCTCGTCGCCCAGACCTTCATCCACAGCCAGGGCGTCTTCGGGGTGGCGCTCGGGGTGATGTTCAGCTACGTCTTCCTGTTCGTGGTGCTCGGCGCGCTGCTCGAGGCCTCGGGGGCGACCCGCTTCGTGCTCGATGGCACCCGCCGGCTGCTCGGCGCCTCGCCCGGCGGGCCCGCCAAGGTGGCGGTGCTGAGCAGCGGGCTGATGGGGTCGCTGTCGGGTAGCGCGGTGGCCAACACCGCGACCACCGGCACCTTCACCATCCCGATGATGCGCCAGGCCGGCTTCCGGCCGCACGTCGCCGCCGGGCTGGAGGCGGCGGCCAGCTCGGGCGGCGCCCTGGTGCCGCCGGTGATGGGCGCCGGCGCCTACATGATGCTGGAGATCGTCGAGCCGCCGGTGACCTATCTGGAGATCCTGCGGGCGGCGCTGGTGCCGGCCTGCCTTTACTATCTGGCGCTCTATCTGATCGTCGACTTCCGGGCACGGCGGTTTGCCGATCGCGCGGTCCCGCCCGAGCCGGCGCCGGCCTCGGCCCTGCGCCGCTGGGAGGGGGTGGTGTTCGGCTCCGCCCTGGCCGGCCTCGTCCTGTTTCTGCTGCTCGGCTACAGCGTCTTCCGGGCGGTGACCCTGGCGCTTGCCGCCGTGCTGGTGACCGGGGCGCTCCATCGCCGGACCCGGCTCGGCTGGCGGCGTCTGCTGGCGGTGCTCGAGAAGGCGTCGAGCGACGGCGTGGCGCTGGTGGCGGCGGCGGCCAGCGTGGGCGTCGTCCTGGGCGTCGTCACCCTGACCGGGGTCGGCACCCGGTTGCCGGCACTCATCCTGCCGCTGGCGCAGGACCACCTGCTGCTGGCCCTGGCCGCCATCATGGGCTCGTCCATCCTGCTCGGCATGGGGCTGCCGTCGGCGGTCTGCTATCTGCTGCTGGCGACCCTCGTCGGTCCGGTGCTCGGGCGGCTGGGGGTGGTGCCCCTGGCCGCGCATCTGTTCATCTTCTACTTCGGTCTGATGTCGATGGTGACGCCGCCGGTGGCCCTGGCCGCCTACGCCGCCAGCGCCATCGCCGGCTCGGACTTCCTGCGCACCAGCTTCGCCGCCTTTCGCTTCGCCGGCATCGGCTTCGTGCTGCCGTTTCTCTTCGTGCTCCGCCCGCAACTGCTGCTGCTGGCCCCCGACGGCGGTCCGGCGGGGCTCGGCGAGGTGATGGGCGCGCTGGGGCCGACGCTGGTCGGTCTGGTGGCGCTGGCGGCCGCGGTCGCCGGCCATCTGCGGCGGCCGCTGGGCCCGGGGCTGCGGCTGCTGCTGCTGGCGGCCGCCGCCCTGGCGATGCTGCCGCTTGCGCCGGGCGGCTGGGGCTGGAATCTGGCGGGCGTGGCGCTCTGCGCGGCCGCCCTGTGGCTGGGTTGGCGGCCGGCCGCAGCGACCACTGCCGAGGGCTGAACGAAGGTCGGCCAGCGGCTTCCGCGACGGTCGCTGCAACCCGTGGCCGTGGGTTCAGGAAGCGGGGGCCGAGTCGACTTCCGCTCCGCCGGCGTCGGGCGCCGCGGTCGCCGGTGACGCTTTGCGCGAGCCCCGCCGCGAACGCCGGCGTCGGCGAGAGCGTGATTTGGCGCTGGACTGGGGCTTGCCGTCGCCGCCGGCGGCGGGCTCGGACGCCGGCTTCGCCGCCTCGGTGGCCGCGGTCTGCGCCTCGTCCTTGGCAGCTCCCGACCGGCGGCCGCGGCGCCGGCGGGAGGGCCGGCGAGCACCGCTCTTGGCGCGGCTCTCGGCGGCCTGGGCCGCCGGCTGCCGCTCACTCTCATCCGGCTTGCCCGGTGACCCGCTCGCCCACTCGATCCGCCGGTCGGAGCGGTGGAGGGCGGTGGAGGCGAGGATCTCGACCCGGATCCCGAACTCCTGCTCGAGCGCCGCCAGCTCGCGGCGGCGGCCGTTCTGGACGGCGTCGGCCAGCTCGGGGTGGAGGGCGATCCGCACGCCCGAGATGTTGCCGGCGGCGGCCCGCGCCTCGACCATCCGCAGCAGGGTGAGCCCCACCATCTCGGGGCTGGCCAGCCGGCCGGTGCCCTTGCAGGTGGGGCAGGCGCGGTGGGTGCGCAGGTGGAGGGCCTTCTCCAGGCGCTGGCGGTTGACCTCGAGCAGGCCGTTGGAGCTGAGGCGGCCCACCGAGGTGCGGGCGCGGTCGCTCTTGAGCGCCTCGCGCATCGCCTTCTCGACCTGCCGCCGGTTGCGACCGGCCCGCATGTCGATGAAGTCGACGACGACCAGCCCGCCGATGTCGCGCAGCCGGAGCTGCCGCGCCACCTCGGGCGCCGCCTCCAGGTTGGTCTTGACCGCGGTCTCCTCCTGGCTGGCGGCACCGGTCGAGCGGCCCGAGTTGACGTCGATCGAGACCAGCGCCTCGGTGGGCTCGATGACGATCGAGCCGCCGCTCGGCAGCTCCACCCGGCGCTCGTAGATGCTCTCGATCTGGTCCTCGAGCTTGAAGCGCGAGAACAGCGGGGTGCGCTCCTGGTAACGCACCAGTCGGGTGCGCGACCGCGGCATGAAGGCGCGCATGTACTCGCGCGACTTCTGATAGGCGCGATCGTCGTCGGCCAGCACCTCGTGGATGGAGCTGTCCAGGTAGTCGCGCAGCGCCCGCACGATCAGATCCTGGTCGCTGTAGATGAGCTGGGTGCCGCGCCCCTGCCGGGCCTCGGCGCGGACCCGTTTCCACAGCCGCAGCAGGGCGGTGAGGTCGCGGTTGAGCGCCGTCTTGTTCTGGTCGAGGGCGTTGGTGCGGATGATGACGCCGCAGCCGTCGGGCCGGTCGAGTTTCTGGGCCAGCTCCTTGAGCTCGCGGCGGGTGTCGTCGTCCTCCACCTTGCGGGACACCCCGACGGTGTCGTCGAAGGGCTTGAGCACCAGGTAGCGTCCCGCCAGGCTGAGGTTGGTGGTCAGCGTGGCGCCCTTGTCGCGCTCGGCGTCCTTGGTCACCTGGACGATGATCGGGCGCCCCTTCTCGAGCACTTCCTCGATCCGCGCCCGGCGGCCCTCGGCCGGCTCGTGGTAGTAGGCCTCCGGCACGACATCCTGGATGGCCAGGAAGCCGTTGCGCTCGGCGCCGTAGTCCACGAAGGCGGCGTTGAGGCTGGGTTGGACGGCGTTGATGACGCCGCGGTAGATGTTGCCGCGGGTGAGGCCGCGCTCGGCGACCTCCACCTGGTAGTTCTCCATCCGGTCGCCGTCGACGACGGCGACCCGCACCTCTTCCGGGGTGCGGGCATTGATCAACATGCGACGTGACATGGGGTCTCCTGAAGGGATCGGGGGCGGGCGGCGCAGGTCGAGCCGGGGAACCGGCCCCGGAACGTGGCCCGCCGAGGGGGCGTGTCGTCGGTAGATAACGGCAAAGCGGGTGGGGAGCGGAGCCGCCACCGGCGTTTCGGGTCCGCCGGGCTCGGGCTGCGGGGGCGCCGGAGCTGTCGACCGCGGGTGGCGGCGTGGGCCGCCCGCCGCGTCCACCCACCGCGGAGGTTAGCCTATCAGGAGTTCGCCCCGTTCTGCCGGTTTTGCGAGATTCGCCGCCCCGAGGGCGTCCTGGAGGGGTATGAGCGGGTACGTGGAGCGTGGGCCGGGCCGCAGGCCTCTCCGGGAGCGGCTTCTCCGGGGCTTCGCGATCGCGTCGCTGATCGTCGGCCTCACGGCGGAGCCAGGTGGCGTGGCCCCGGGGTGGGCGGCGAAGGCGGCGGAGCCGCCGGCGGTTGCGTCCGGCGCCTGCGAGCCGCCGCCGGTGGTCGACGAGCCACCGGTCCCCGAGCCGATCCGGATCGGCCCTGCGGAGGCGCCGCCGCCCGAGCTCCGGCGGCGGATGGCCGGTTGGCATCGCGGCTACGGGACGCAGATGGAGGCCGTCAAGCGCGCCTGGCTGGCGGCGCTGCGCCTCGCCGCGGCCCGCCGGGCCCTGGTCAGTGCCCCCGAGTGCCGGGCCCTGGGCCGCAGTCTCCACGCGCTCGAGGTCGACCGCCTCTTCCGGGTGCCCGATCCGTTGGCGGAGCGCCACCTGGTCCGGGCGCTCCGCGAGCTGGCGCAGGCCGCCGACAGCTGCCGCAAGGGCCGCTATTTCGACTTCACCTGGCGGCTCGAGGCGGCGGCCCTGGCCCTCGCCGACCTCCGCCGACAGCTGGCCCTCTACGGCCTCGAACCGTGACCCGGACGGTGGCCGGCTCGAGCCCAGCCGGCTCCAAGCAGCGTCGATACCTGCTCGAAGTAGTAGCTGAGGTGCTTGCAAAGTCAAGTCAATGCATTCATAATGAAGGTATGCCCGTGCAGCTCACCATTCGGAACGTCCCCGACGAAGTCCGCGCGGAGCTGGCGGCGCGGGCAGCGCTCCGGGGCCAGTCGATGCAGGAGTACCTACGGGCGGAGCTGGTGAGGCTGGCGGCGCGGCCCTCGATCGACCGCTGGCTCGGTGAGGTTCGGCGCCGCAAGCGAGCCGCCGGGACCAGGGTGCCGCCCGACCGGATCCTGGAGCATCGGGACGCCGACCGGCGGTGAGCGCCGTCGTCGATGCCTCGGTGCTGGTCGCGGCAGCCGTCGACGTTGGAGCGGAGGGGTCGTGGGCGGAGGGCATCGTCGCCGAGCCACCGCTGGCCGCACCCTCGCTGGTGCTCGCCGAGGCCTCCAACATCCTGCGGCGGCTCGAGAGCTGCGGGCAGGTGAGCCGGTTCGAGGCGACCGCGGCCCAGGAGGATCTCGTCCGTCTCGACCTGGAGCTCTTCCCGTTCGAGCCGATGGCCGCCAGGGTCTGGCAGCTGCGGCACAACCTCACCTGTTACGACGCCTGGTACGTGGCCGTCGCCGAGGCGCTGGATCTGCCGCTGGCGACTCTCGATGAGCGCCTGAGCCGGGCTTCCGGCCCGAACTGCCGTTTCCTGACTCCGGGGCTGAGCTAAGCGCCGACTCCGGTGGGGCGCGGTACCATGCGCGGCCTGTGGGGCGCGCGTGGACCCGGTGACGCATACGTTGGTCGGGGCCTCGCTGGCCGCGACGAGGCTCGGGGAGCGGACCCGCTTCGCCTGGCCGGCACTGATCGTCGGGGCCAATCTCCCGGACCTCGACGTGCTGGCCTACGCGGCCGGTGGCGACGCGGCGCTCGGCTTCCGCCGCGGGTGGACCCACGGCGTCCCAGCGCTCCTGGTGCTGCCGGCCCTGCTGGCGGCGTGTCTATGGCTGATCGGCCGCCATCGCCGACCCCGACCCGAGGTGCCAGCCGTTTCGGCGGGCCGACCTGAGGTGCCAGCCGTTTCGGCGGGCCGACCTGAGGTGCCAGCCGTTTCGGCGGGCTGGCTGGTGGCCCTCTGCTACCTGGCGGTGGTCACCCACCCTGTCCTCGACTGGCTCAACACCTACGGCATGCGCTGGTGGATGCCCATCCGCGGCGACTGGAGCTACGGCGACGCGGTCTTCATCATGGACCCCTGGCTGTGGCTGATCCTGGGGGCCGGGTTCCTGCTCGGCCGCCGGGCGGCACCGGGCCCGGTGGCCGCCTGGGCCCTCGCCTCCGGCCTCCTGCTGGCGGTGGTGGCGGGCCGCTCTTCCGAGCACCTGCCCGCGGTCGTGGCCGTGGCGATCGCACTGCTGGCGGCGCTGCTGTGGCGGCCCTCCGGCAGGTCGACCCGGCGGCGGGCGGCTGCCGCCGGGCTCACGATCGCGGTGCTCTACGCCGCCGGGATGGTCACCCTGCACGGGCTCACCGAATCCCGGGTGCTGCGCGAGCTGGGCCACTCCGCGCTGGGTGCGCCCGAGCGCTGGATGGTCGGCCCGATGCCGGCCGACCCCTTCACCTGGGACGTGGTCGCCCAGCACGGCGGCGAGTACCGGTTCGGCCGCTTCGCCTGGCGGGGCGGCGGCCGCCTGACCCTGGAGGAGAGAGGCCGTCCGGTGGCCACCGGAGATCCGGTCTGGCAGCGGGTGCTCGCCAGCGGCCAGGCCCAGGGCTTCCTGACCTGGGTCCGCTTCCCGTGGCTCGAGACCGAGCCCGACGGGCAGGGCGGTCTGCGGGTCCACCTCATGGACGCGCGCTACGCGCGCCAGCGGCGCCGGGGATTCGGCGCCACCCTGGTCCGACTGCCGGGCCCGGAGCCCGCCCCGTGACGGCGCCCGCAACGGCCCCGCCGCCCCATCGCCGCGTGCCGCAGGAGGCCGGTCTCGACGAGCTCGCAGCCGCCCTCGAGCGCGCACCTCGCCACGCCCTCGACAGCGAGTCCAACTCCGGGTTCGCCTACCGCGAGCGGCTCTGCCTGCTGCAGCTCAACGTGGGCGGCGAGCTGTGGCTGGTCGACCTGCCGGCACTGCCCGTCGCCGCCGATGGCACGAGCCACGCGCTCGACCGGCTGCGGCCGGTTCTCGAGAGCCCGGAGCGCCGGACGATCCTCCACGGCGGCGAGTTCGACGTCGGCTGTCTGAAACGCGACTACGGCCTCGCACTGCGGGGCGTCTGGGACACCCAGCAGGCGGCCCGATTGCTGGGCTGGCAGAAGACCGGCTACGCGGCGCTGGTCGAGAAGCTGTGCGGCGTGGCGCTCGCCAAGGGCTTCTCGCCTTACGACTGGGCGCGGCGACCGCTGCCCGAGCGGGCGCTGGCCTACGCGCTCGACGACGTCCGCTACCTGCCCCGGGTCCAGCAGGAGATCGCCACCGCGATCGCCGCCGCCGACCTGGAAGAGGAGCTGGCGATCGCCAACGCCACGGTCGAGACCGCCGAGTGGAGCGGCGGCTTCGATCCCGCGGCGCTCTGGCGCCTCAAGGGGGCGGGCGGTCTGCCGCGCCCGGCGCTCGCCGTGCTCACGGTCCTCCTGGCCTGGCGTGACCGCCTGGGGAAGCACCTCGACCTGCCCCCCGGTCGGGTGATCAACCACCGTCTGCTGCTGGCCCTGTCGCGCACCCCGCCGGCCGACGAGGCCGGCCTGCGGCGGGCCGGCCTGCGCGGCCGGCGCCTGGCCCGGCACGGTCGCGAGCTGCTGGAGGTCCTGCGCTCCGCCCGGCGCGACCCGCCGCCGATCCCCGAGCCGCCCGCCCGCGAGCGCCTCCCCCCCGCGGTCCGCCACCGCCGCGACCGCCTCAAGGAATGGCGCCGCCAGGAAGCGGCCCGCCGCGGCCTCCCCGAACAGACCGTTCTTCCGGCTGCCGCCCTCGAGCACCTCGCCCGCCACGGGGCCGGCGACCTCGCGGCCGTCCCGCAGCTCGGCGCCAAGCGCGCCCGGCTCTATGGCGCGCAGCTGGCCGAGCTGTGCTAGCCCCCCACGCCTTCGCGGCCCACTCGTTCGCGGTAGCGCGCCCCACCCCGACGGACGGCGCGGCCCGCGCCGCCGGTCTCGATAATCGGAAGGTGACGTCTTTCCGGGTCGCCGCGGCCCGGGCTGTGGTTCTGTTCCATTCGACGCGCCTCTCGCGCGCTCCAACCAGGAGGCCGCCATGAGCACCGCCAAGCTGATCCTCAACGGCAACGAATACGAGTTCCCCGTAGTCGTCGGGACCGAGGACGAAGTGGGCATCGACTTCACGAAGCTGCGGTCCACAACCGGGGCCATCGGGCTCGACCCGGGCTACGCCAACACCGGCTCCTGTCTCAGCACCATCACCTTCATCGACGGCGAGCAGGGCATCCTGCGCTATCGCGGCTACCCGATCGAGGAGATCGCCGAGACCGCGCGGTTCGAGGAGATCTGCTACCTGCTGATCTGGGGTCACCTGCCGACTCCCGGAGAGCTGACCGAATTCCGCCGCCAGCTCACCCGGCACACCATGCTCCACGAGTCGATGAAGAACTTCTTCCAGGACTTCGCGCCCACCGCCCACCCGATGATGGTGCTGGCGGCGATGGTGGCGTCGCTGTCGGCCTACTACCCCGCGGCGGACGGGGGGGCCGGCGAAGGCGACGAGCTCGATCTCAACATCGTGCGGCTGCTGGCCAAGGCGCCCACCCTGGCCGCCTTCGCCTACAAGCACTCGATCGGCCAGCCGTTCGTCTATCCGCGCAACGACCTCTCCTACACCCAGAACTTCCTGCGCATGATGTTCGCGGTCCCGGCCGAGCCGTATACCGTGCCGCCGGTCCTCGACCGGGCGCTCAATCTGCTGCTCCTGCTCCACGCCGACCACGAGCAGAACTGCTCGACCTCGGCGGTGCGGCTGGTGGGCAGCAGCCTGGCCAGCCTCTTCGCCTCGGTCTCGGCCGGCATCGCCGCGCTGTCGGGGCCGCTCCACGGCGGCGCCAACCAGAAGGTGATCGAGATGCTGGGGGCGATCCAGCGCGACGGCGGCGACTACCGCAAGTACGTCGCCAAGGCCAAGGACAAGGACGACCCGTTCCGGCTGATGGGCTTCGGCCACCGGGTCTACAAGAACTTCGACCCGCGGGCGCGGATCCTCAAGCAGGTCGCCGACCAGGTGCTGGTTGAGCTGGGGATCGAAGATCCGCTGCTCGAGATCGCCATGAACCTGGAGACGGTGGCGCTCGAGGACGAGTTCTTCGTCGAGCGCAAGCTCTATCCCAACGTCGACTTCTACAGCGGCATCCTCTACCGGGCGATGGGCATCCCGACCGAGATGTTCACGGTGATGTTCGCCCTCGGCCGCCTGCCGGGCTGGATCGCGCAGTGGAGGGAGCTGCGCGACGACCCCAAGATGCGGATCGGCCGCCCGCGCCAGATCTACCTGGGCGAGGCCCGTCGGCGCTTCGTCCCCCTGGCCGAGCGCGCCCAGGGCGCGCCCGCAGCCACCAGAAAGCCCGACCTGGTTCCGGCCTGAGGATGGCCGCCGCCCATCGGCGGCCTAGTGTCCCGTGGTGGAAGTCTGCCCGCCCGTCTGGCGGCGGGGCGTAGCCGTCTGCGGCGTTGCCGCTCCTCGACAATGGCCCGGCATTGCCTGCGTCGCGTCGCCTGGCATCCGGCCCCGCCGCGCTCGCCAGTCGACCCGACCGACTTCCACCACGGGCTGCTAGGCCTCGGCCTTGAGGACGGGGAGCAGGGGGGCACGGAGCGCCGCGGCCACGGCGCCGGCGCTGGCCAGGAGGCCGGCGGCGGCGACCAGGCCGAGGGTGGCGGCGAGCGAGGCCCAGGGGACGCGGATGCTGGCGGCCAGCAGGTTGGGGAGGACCGCCAGGAGCCCCGCCGCGGCGCCGATGGCGAGACCGGCGATCAGCAGCCAGGCGTTCTCGGCCACCACCAGCCAGCCGAGGGTGCTGCGGCGGAAGCCGAAGGCGCGGAGCGTCGCCAGCTCGCCGCGCCGCTCAACGACGTTGCGGATCAGCACCACCCCCAGGCCGAGAGTGCCGAGCAGCAGGCCGAGGCCGCCCAGCGCCTGGAAGGTGGTGAGGTACATCTCCTCGACCTCGTGGTAGCGGGCCAGGAGCTCGGCGGCCGGGGTGGCGTCGAGCCCGAAGCGCGCCAGCCGCTCCTCGAGCAGATGGCCGAGCGCCTCGGTGCCCTCGAGGGGGGCCTCGGCCAGGAAATAGCCGAAGCCGGCGCTGTCGGGGAAGTGCTCCAGGAAGGCCTGCTCGGAGATCAGCAGCTCGCTCTGGAAGATGCTGGCCTCGAGCAGGCCCACCAGCCGCAGGCGGACCGGCCGGCCGCGGTCGTCGGTCAGCTCCAGCTCGTCGCCGAGACCCAGGTGGAGGATCCAGCGCACCGAGTTGTAGTCGCCGACCGCGGGGATGACGCCCGGCTCGAGCGGCTCGTGGAGCAGCGTCCACGGGTTGTCGCGGCGCTCGGCGGCGCTGCGGAAGCGGAAGCCGCCGCGGTCCAGGAAGTCGTCGGGCAGGCCCAACAGGCGCGGCTCGGTCGGCCGGTAGAGGTTGAGACAGCTGGCGTCCTCGCCCGGCCGGAGCCGCAGCGAGTGGATCTCCGCGGCGGCGACCTGCCGCCGCTCGTCGGCGTCGAAGCCCCAGTCGGCCGCCGCCGTCAGCGGGGCGGGCAGCGGTACGTCGGACTCGCCGACCAGCGTGAAGCCCCCGGTCCCCGAGTCTCGCCCCAGCTCCTCGGCCCGCACCTGGCGGCGGTTGGCGCCGACGCTGACCAGCACGAAGGTGGCGCTCGCCACCAGGGCGACGCACAGCAGGCTGCGGCCCGGGTGGCGGGCGCCGTCGCGGGCCGCCATCTCGAGGAGCGCCAGCCGACCGCCGCCGAGCTCGCCGCCGGCGCGCCGGTTCCACAGGGCGAAGAAGCCCAGCCCCGAGACCAGCAGTGCGGCGCCGACCCCGAAGAACAGCCCGGCGGCGGCGCCGTCCCGACCGGCGACGGCGGCTGCCGACAGCCCCGCCGCCAGCCCGGCCCCGCCCCAGGCGACCCAGCGTGCGCGCCGCGACGGCGCGACCGGGAGGCGGTCCTCGGTCACCCCGGCCAGCAGCTCGCGGGGCGGCCGGCGTCCCAGCCGGCGGACCGCCCGGTGCAGCGCGAAGAGCACCACCGCGAGCGACAGGGTGGCGCCCAGCAGCAGCGTGCCGGGCGCCAGCTGTAGGGTGAGGAACGGCGAGTCGACGACCGGTGCCCACCAGCCGGCGAGCGCCCCGAGCACCGCCCGGGCGTAGAGCGCCGCCAGACCGATCCCGGCCAGGCATCCGACCAGGGCCAGCGCCGCGCCTTCGGCGATCAGCCGCCGCCGCACCGCGGCCGGCGGGAACCCCACCGCCAGCCGCAGGCCCAGCTCGCGGACCCGCTGCTCGACCGCCAGCCGGAAGAGCAGCGCTGCCAGCAGCGCCGCTGCCACGATCAGGAACAGGCTGAAGCCGATGAAGAGACCGCCGAAGTCGGTGCTGCCCGCGGCGGCCTCGAGACCGCGCTCGCGGAGCGGCAGCACCTCGAAGCCGAGCGCCGCCAGGGCCGGTCCTTCGCGGAGCGCCCGCGCGAGCCCGGTGGCCGCATCCTCGCCGCCGGCCGCTCGTGCGCCGACCAACCGGATCGAGGTGGTGTCTCCGAAGCGGCTGCTCCACAGCCGGCGGGCGGTGTCGAGCGACACCAGCGCCTTGGGCGCCGCCCGGTGGCGGTCCCAGTACTCCTCGTCGCGAGGGCGGACGAGCCCCAGGTCGACCGGAAACGGCGGGTCCCAGGCCGCCATGTCGGCAGCGTCCGAGACGCCTGGCACCTCGGGGGTGAGCGCGGGGTCGGCCCCCGGGCCCTCCATCGCCACCACTCCGGCGACCCGGAATTCCCGGCTCTCGACCTGCAGCTCGTCGCGCGGCCCGACCACGAAGTAGTCCATCCGGAGCCGATCCCCGGGGCGGGCCGCCAGGTCCTCGGCCGCCCAGGCGTTGAGCAAAATCTCGTCCTCCGCGAGCGGGGTGCGGAGCGCGGCCCCGACCTCCGAACGGAGCGTCCCGGCGCCGGCCGGGGGCGGCAGATCCAGCCCGGCGACCGCCGAGTAGGGGAGGGTCCGGTCGCCGACCCGCATGCGGTTGGCCAGGTGGGTCAGCACGGGGTAGGCCGTCGCACCCGCCGCCGCCGCCCAGCGCTCGATTGTCTCGACCACCGCCGGCCGCAGGACGAGCTCGCGGCTTTCCAGAGCCAGGTAGCCAGCCGCCGAGGTCATCAGCTCCGCTTTTCCCGCGATCGGCAGGCCTTCAATTCCAGGCCCCGGCTCGAGCATCAAGCCGAGGTCCGCGAGCTCGAGCGCCCCGCTTGTCAGCTCGGTGAGCCGCTCGGTGCCGCGGCCGCTCGATCCGCGAGCGGCGGGAGCCGTGGCCGGGGGCTCGGCGCCGCCGGCGGGTCCGCGGGCCGCCTCGGTCGTGGCCTCGGTCTCGCCCCTGGCGATCAGCAGTGCATTGATCTGGCCCTCGCGCCCCAGCCGGCGCTGAACCACGGCTAGCGGTAGGAAGGCGTTGAATGGCAGGGCCTGGCTCGGGGTCAGCCCGAAGCGGCCCGGTCCGCGGTCCGGCACGACGCTGGCGAGCGTCAGCCGCAGGGTCTCCAGCCGCCCTCCCGGGTCGCGGCGCGCCAGCAGGCTGCCGGAGGGCGCGGCGCCGCGGCGCTCGAACGACAACAGCAGCGGATCGCCGATCTCGGCGCCCAGCTCGCGCTGCAGCGCCCGGTTGACGACCACCGGCGGAAAGGCGGTGCTCGCCGGGCGCTCGAGCACTGGTGTCTCGTGGTCCGGGAACAGCCCGGCGAAGGCCTCGTCGATCCCGTAGACGGCGACCCCGGCCGCCCGCGCGCGGGTGGTGCCGTGGACCGCGGCGCCGCGCAGCGCCACCAGCGGCACGGCCGCCGCGAAGCGCGGCTCGAAGCCCGGCCGGGCGGCCAGCCGGTCGCCCAGCCCGGCCGGGAAGAAGCGGTCGCCGACCAGCGCCAGCTCGGTCCGGCCCAGCCGTTCGAGCGCCAGGGCCCGCAGGCTCCCCTGCACCGAATCGCCCACCACCAGGGCGCCGGCCAGCACCGCGGTGGTCACCGCCGCCCCGGCCACCACCGCCAGGTTGGCGCGCCAGAAGTAGGTCAGGGTGCGACGCATCGGCCCTCGCGCAGCTCGAGCCGGCGGCCGAAGCGCGCCGCCAGCTCCAGGCTGTGGGTGACCACCACCAGCAGGTTGCCCTCCTGGCGGTGCAGCTCGAGGAGCAGGGCGGCGACCTCCTCGGCGGTCGCGCGGTCGAGGCTGCCGGTGGGCTCGTCGCAGAGCAGCAGCGCCGGCCGGTTGATCAGCCCCCGGGCGAGCGCCGTGCGCTGCCGCTCGCCGCCCGAAAGCTCGGCCGGCCGGTGGTCGAGGCGCCCCGCGAGCCCCACCCGCTCGAGCAGCTCGAGCGCCCGCCGGCGGGCCTCGCCGGGCGGCTGCCGGAAGGCCAGGGTCGGCAGCAGCACGTTCTCTAGCACCGAGTACTGGGGCAGCAGATGGGCCTCCTGGAAGACGAAGCCGACGGTGCGGTTGCGGAAGCGGGCCAGCTCGGCCTCGCCAAGAAGCCAGGGGTCCTGGTCGTCGAGCAGCACCCGCCCGGAGTCGGGCGGGTCGAGCGCTCCCAGCAGATGGAGCAGGGTGCTCTTTCCCGAGCCCGAGGGCCCGGTGAGGACCAGCGACTCGCCGGCCGCCAGCTCGAAACTGGCGCCGCGGAGCACCTCGACCCGCTGCCGGCCGAGGCGGAAGCTCTTGTGGACCTCGGCGACCTGGAGGCGGGCGGCCGAGGGTTGCGGACTGCCACGGGTCATCGGAGGGGGCGACACCGGCCACGCCGCGCCGGCTTCTCCACCCATGTTAGACCAGCCGCCTGCGGTGGCCGCCGTCGGGGGGGCCGGTGCCTGCCGGCGGGTCCTGACCCGTGCGGCGTTGTAGGTTAAGGTCTGGCCTCCCGCCGTGGCGGGCGACCTCTTCCGAATTCCGATGACCGACGAGCGCCGGGACGCGGGCTACCAGCCCCTGGAGATCGAGGCGGCGTGGCAGCGCCGCTGGGAGGCGGACGGTCTCTACCGTTCGGACGCCGATCCCTCGCGCGCCAAGCACTACGCGCTGACCATGCTGCCCTACCCGTCGGGGGAGCTCCACATCGGGCACTGGTACGCCATGGCGCCATCGGACGCCCGCGCCCGCTACCAGCGGATGCGTGGCTACAACGTGCTCTTCCCGATGGGCTTCGACGCCTTCGGCCTGCCGGCCGAGAACGCCGCCATCCAGCGCAACGTCCATCCGCGGCAGTGGACCTACGCCAACATCGAGCGCATGCGGGGGCAGCTGCGCCGCATGGGGGCGATGATCGACTGGCGGCGGGAGGCGATCTCGGCCGACGTCTCCTACTACCGCTGGACCGAGTGGTTTTTCCTCAAGCTCTACGAGAACGACCTCGCCTACCGGGCGCGGGCGCCGGTCGACTGGTGCCCGAGCTGCAACACCACCCTGGCCCGCGAGCAGGTGTGGGGCGAAGAGCGACGCTGCGAGCGCTGCCGGACGCCGGTCATTCGCAAGGAGCTCGAGCAGTGGTTCTTCCGCACCACCCGCTACGCCGAGGAGCTGCTCGACTTCTCGGGCATCGACTGGCCGGAGCGGGTGCGGACGCTCCAGACCCACTGGATCGGCCGCTCCGAGGGCGCCAACGTGCGCTTCGCCGCCGAGGCCGGGGAGCCGATC
>JBFGCA010000010.1:0-65674 GCA_041567315.1 Thermoanaerobaculia bacterium
CGCGAGGCGCAGCGCCGCGAAGCCCGGTCGCCGCGCCGCACCCGCAGCGGGGCCGGCGCCAGGCTCGGCGGTATGGTGTTCGACGGAGTCGAGCGGGCCGTTTCCGAGCGGCGCCAGCGCCCGCCGCGCTTCGGCCAGCAGCGGCAGGCTGGCGTCGACTCCGAGGTAGTCGCAGCGGGCCGACAGGCGCCGGGCAAGGAAGCGGGCGAAGCGGCCGTTGCCGCAGCCGAGGTCTAAGATAGAAAGCCGTCCGTGTCGCGCCGCGTCGCTTTGCTCGAGGAGTCCCGCCAGCCGTTCCCAGCCGGGCCACGGGGCCTGGCGCGTGCGGCTGAAGGCGGCACCGTGCCGCCGGTAGAAGTCGCGGTTGAGGCGGGCGAGCGCTGTGGCGGTCGACGGCCTCAACCGATCGCCCGCCCTTTGCGTCCCGCGGCCGGCTTCACGCTCGGGTCGCCCCTCATGTCCCAACCCTCCGGTTTGCCACAGGAGGGCCGGCCGTGAGCCGCGCCAGCCACGCCTTCCGCCCCGAGCGCTACGAGGAGGAGCTGGCGGCGCTGATCGGCGCGCTGGAGGCGGCCGGCGCGCCGGACGCCGCGGGGCTGCATCGCATCCTGCGCCGCCATCCCAAGGACGGGCGCGGGTTCTTCTCCAAGAGCGAGATCATCCGCGGCTTCCGGCATCTGAAGGCCGTGCGCGGCTGGGACCGACCGGAGGCGCCGTTCGTCGCCCGCCTGCGGATGAAGCCGGTGCGGACCGCCAGCGGCGTGGCCCCGGTGACGGTGCTGACCAAGCCGTTCCCCTGCCCGGGGCGCTGCATCTTCTGCCCCAGCGACGTCCGCATGCCCAAGAGCTATCTCTCGGACGAGCCCGGGGCGCAGCGCGCGGCGCAGCATCGCTTCGATCCCTACGATCAGAGCCTTTCACGGCTCACCAGCTACCACAACACGGGCCACCGCACCGACAAGGTGGAGCTGATCGTGCTGGGCGGCACCTGGTCGTACTACCCCGAGCCCTACCAGGTGTGGTTCGTCAAGCGCTGCTTCGACGCCCTCAACGGCTTCGGCGAGAGCCCGGGTGGAGAGGCGCCGAGCCAGGCGCCGGCTATTGCCAGCACGGACGACCTCGCGCAACCAGTCGAGGCCGGTGGCGGGCGCTGCGAGGGACGCCGCAGCGGACCTGTCGACTCGCATTTCGACCGGCGGCCCGACAGGCAGAGCGACGAGCGGATCGACGGGCGGCGCATCCGCCGCGGCTACAACCGCATCGTGCGGGAGCTGGAAGCACGGCAGGGGAACGGGGGTGACGCCGAGCAGGAGAGCTGGGAGGAGCTGGCGCGGGTCCAGCGGCTCAACGAGACCGCCGCCGCCCGCTGCGTCGGCCTGGTGGTCGAGACCCGGCCCGACCACCTGTCGCTCGACGAGGTGAGGCGCATCCGCCGGCTGGGCGCCACCAAGGTGCAGATCGGCATCCAGAGCCTCTCGGACCGGGTGCTGCGGCTCAACCGGCGAGGCCACGACGTCGCCGCCACCCGCCGCGCCTTGCGCCTGCTGCGCGGCGCCGGGTTCAAGCTCCACGCCCACTGGATGCCCAACCTCTACGGCTCCTCGCCCGCCGAGGACGTGGCCGACTTCGAGCGCCTGTTCACCGACCCCGACTTCCGGCCCGACGAGCTCAAGGTCTATCCCTGCAGCCTGATCGAGAGCGCCGAGCTGATGGCGCGCTGGGAGGACGGGAGCTGGCGGCCCTACACCCGCGACGAGCTGCTGTGGGTGCTCGCCGAGTGCCTGCGCCGCGCGCCCGCCTACTGCCGGCTCACCAGGGTGGTGCGCGACATTCCGGGCACCGACATCGTCGCCGGCAACCGCGAGACCAACTTCCGCGAGGTGGCCGAGCGGCACCTCGACGACCAAGGCCTCCGCTGCCGCGACGTCCGCGCCCGCGAGGTCCGCGGCCGCCCGCTCGACCCGGCCGCCCTGCGGCTCGAGCGCATCGACTACGCCACCTCGATCGGCCGCGAGGTCTTCCTCCAGCTCGTCGGCCCGGCCGCCGGACCTGCTGCCGGGCCAGCCCGCGGCACCCGCCTGGCCGGCTTCCTCCGCCTCTCGCTCCCCGACCGCCCGGCCCCGCTCGACGAGCTCGAGGGCAGCGCCCTGCTCCGCGAGGTCCACGTCTACGGCCGCCTCGCGGCCCTCGACGGCGGCCGCGCCAACGCCCAGCATCTCGGCCTCGGCCGCCGGCTGGTGGAGCACGCCGCCCTCCTCGCCCACCGCGCCGGCCATCCAGATCTCGCCGTCATCTCCGCGGTCGGCACCCGCGACTACTACCGCCGCCTCGGCTTCACCGACGGCCCCCTCTACCAGCACCGCCGGCTGGGCCGAGAGTCTGCGCCGCCGTGGCAAAGGCCTTCCGGACCACGCGACTAGGCTGGCCGGCTCACGACAGCAGCAGGGCCAGGTCTTCGCGGGTGAGGTTGCGGATCAGGCTGCGGTCGGCGCGGATGATGGCGTCGGCCAGCTCGCGCTTGGAGCGCTGGAGCTCGAGGACCTTCTCCTCGACGGTGTCGCGGGCGATCAGGCGGTAGGCGAAGACCTGCCGGGTCTGGCCGATGCGGTGGGTGCGGTCGATGGCCTGCACCTCGACCGCCGGGTTCCACCAGGGGTCGAGCAGGAAGACGTAGCCGGCGGCGGTGAGGTTGAGGCCGACGCCGCCGGCCTTCAAGCTGATCAGGAAGATCCGGCAGTCGGGGTCGTTCTGGAAGCGGTCGACGCGCTCTTCGCGGTTGCGGGTCTTGCCGTCGAGGTACTCGTAGACCAGGTCGCGGGCCTCGAGCCGCTTCCTGACGATGGCCAGCATCGAGGTGAACTGGGAGAAGACCAGCACCTTGTGCCCCTCCTCGATCACCTCCTCGAGCTGCGGCAGCAGCAGATCCAGCTTGGCGCTCGACTCGCGGACCCGCCGGCGGTCGATCAGCCCCGGGTGGCAGGCGGCCTGCCGCAGCCGGAGCAGCGCTTCGAGCACCTGGATCTTGGAGCGGGCGAGCCCGTCCTCTTCGACGCGGGTGAGGAGCGACTCGCGGTAGTGCCGGCGGAGCTGGTCGTACTCGCGGCGCTGGCGGGGCGCCAGCTCGCAGTAGAGCGTCTGCTCGAGCTTGGGGGGTAGCTCGGGCGCCACCTGCTCCTTGGTCCGGCGCAGCACGAACGGCCGCACCGCGCCGGCGATCAGCTTGACCGCCGGGTGCGACCCGTTGGCGCCGGCGGCGCCGCCCTCGAGCACCGTCCGCGGCACGGCCAGCTGGCGGCCGGGGCCGAAGAGACCGGGGTTGAGGAATTCGAACAGGCTCATCAGCTCGCCCAGGTGGTTCTCGATCGGCGTGCCGGTGAGCGCCAGGCGGTGGCGGGCGGCGATCAGCCGCGAGGCCTTGGCGGTGGCCGACTGCTTGTTCTTGATCGCCTGCGCCTCGTCGAGGATCGCGTAGTCGAAGGTCAGCTCCTTGAGGAACGGGACGTCGCGCCGCAGCGTGCCGTAGGTGGTGAGGACCACGTCGTAGTCGGCGAAGTGGCCGGTCTCGCGGCGGCGCTGGGGGCCGGCGTGCTCGAGGATGCGGAGCTGCGGAGTGAAGCGCTCCGCCTCGCGCAGCCAGTTGAAGACCAGCGACTTGGGCACCACCACCAGCGACGGTGCCAGCGGGGCGGCGGCGGCCTCCGACTCGCGCCGGCGCCGCCGCCGCTCCTCGAGCAGGGCGAGCACCTGGACGGTCTTGCCGAGTCCCATGTCGTCGGCCAGACAGCCGCCAAAGCCGAAATCGGCCAGGAAGTCCATCCACCCCAGCCCGTCCCGCTGGTAGCCGCGCAGCTCACCGCGGAAACCGGGCGGCGCCGGCCGGGGCTCGATGCCGTCGAAGCGGGCGAGCCGCGCACGGGCCTGCTCGACGGCCTGGTCGGCGTCGGTCTCGGGCTCCGCGGCGAGCAGGGCGTCGAGCAGACCGATCTGGCTGGTCTGGAACCGTAGATGGTCGCCGCTCACCTTGCCCAGGCCGCCCAGCGAGCCGTACCGCTCGATCCAGTCCTCGGGCACGATGCCCAGGCTCCCGTCGTCGAGCACCACAGTCGGCTGCCCCTTCCTGAGCGCCCTCAGGAGCTTGGGGAAGGCGACCGTCGCGCCGCCGAAATCGGCGCGGCCGTGGAGCTCGAACCAGTCGATGCCGGAGGAGACGCGCAGATCGACGCCGCTGCCCTGCCGGTAGAGCCGTCCCTCCGCCTCGATCCGCCAGCCCTCGGCGGTCAGGGTTCGGGCGACTGCCGGTAGCCGGCGCTCGAGCATCACCAGCCGGCGACCGCCGCGGTCGTGGGCGGCGGCCTCCTCGCGCACCTTGAGCTCACCCAGCCGCTGGCGGGCCCGCTTCTCGGCCCGCCGGTCGCGCTTGAGCAGACGGCCGCGCTCCCCGTCGAAGACCCCGCTCCGGGGATCCTCCCAGGCCACCGGCTCGCCGTCGTAGTCGAAGCTCAGCTCCAGCTCCAGCAGCTTGCGGCGCGCCGGCCAGGTCTGCTGGGCGCGAGAGATGCGGAGGGCGGGCACCGGCGTCCCCGCCACCTCTTCGTAGCGCAGCTCCGCGGGCAGCCGGAGCACCGGCGGCCGCGGCAGCTCGACCAGCAGCTCGACCAGCTCGGCGGCCTTTCCGACCGGTACTTCGACCGGCCCGGCGCGCCGCAGCAGCGAGATCCAGCCGAAGGCCTCGCCGTGGTCGAGCCGCGCCACGCGGCCGTCGAAAAAGACCAGCCCGGCCGCCGACAGCAGGATCGGCTCGGCCAGCGGCAACCGCTCCCCGCCCTCGCGGGCCAGCCCTCCTTCGAGCTTGAAGACCGCGGCCTGCGGATCGCGGGAGACCTCGATCTCCAGACTCCACGGCTCCCCCGGGTCCCAGGTCACCGCCGCGGGCGGCCCGCCGTCCGGCACCGGCATCAGCAGGCGCCCGGAGTCGGTCGCCAGCCGGATCCAGCTCGGCAGCACTCCGGCCGGCGGCACGAAGCGGCCCGGCACCCGGCCCCGGGTCCAGGGGTCGTAGCCCCACCCCACCGGCGAGCCTTGCCGTGCCCCGGCGACCATCGCCAGCAGCTGCCGGTCCCGCTGGTCGGGCAGGCGATCGACGATCGACAGCGGCGGGGTCTGCGATTTGAGCGCTCCCCAGTCGCCGTCGCGCTTGCGGTCCCGGCAGCGCAGCTCGACGACCACCGCCTGGTCACGCCGCGAGGCCTCGGGATCGATCACGTAGAGGATCTGACGCTCGCCCAGCCAGGCGCGGTGGGTGGGATCGAACAGCGGCTCGCTATGCCCGACCGCCAGCAGCTGGCGGCGCCACTCGGCGTCGCGCCGGGTGGCGGCAGGACCGCCGGCCGGCGACGCCGTCCAACCGGCGTCTGCGGTGGCGAGCGCGGCGAGCTCCTCCAGTTCCTCCTCATCCAGCTCGCCGTCCGCGCCCGCCAGGCCTTCCCACTGCTCGGGCGGGGTCGCCGCCAGGCGCAGCTCGGGGAGGCGGTGCGCCTCGGTGAGGCACTTGGCAGCGTCGGCGGCCAGCAAACTGGCCCAGATGTGCTTGCAGGCCTCGAGGCGGTCGGCGAAGTAGGGACAGGTGCAGCTCACCTCCAGGCGGCGACGCTGGCTGTCGACGGCGACGACCACCCCGTAGGCCTCGTTGCCCTGGACCGCAGTCTCGACCAGGAAAGCGTCACCGAACTCGACCTCCACCGCCCCGTTGCGCCAGTAGTCGGCGCCCCGGCGGCGGATGCGCTCCGGCACCAGCCGCCGCAGACGGCGGCTCAGATCGGTCGTTTTCGCCATGCGACGGTAGCACCGCGCCGGGGCCGCCGGGCTTTCCGGCCGCCGGCCGCGGAACCCCTCATTATAGTGACCGCTGCTGCGCGGTGCAGCCCCTGCCGGCTCCTGCGGCGGGCCCGGGGGCGGCGGCAGCCCTTACCGCCCCCCGGTTGACGGCACTGCCTGCACTCCGGCAGACTCCCGTCAAACACGTCTTCCGGGAGGCGTGCGATGCGCACGCTTTCCCGCGCAAGGAGGAACACCGCGATGAGGTCTCTGCTGCTGGTTGTTACGGTGGTGCTGTCGACGGCCCTCGCCGCTCCGGGTCTCGCCGCTGCGGATCAGCACGAAGCGCAGCTGATCGAGATGGAGAGGGCGCTCTGGGAGGCCTGGAAGAACGCCGATTCCGCGCCCTTCGAGCAGTCCCTGGCGGACGACGCGACGCTGATCCTGGGCGACGGAGCGATCTACGCCAAGGCGCAGGCCGTGGAGACGATCGGTTCGGGCTCTTGCAAGGTGGCGGGCTACGAGCTGTCGGACTTCAAGGTCCGCTCGCTCGGACCCGAGGCCGCCTCCCTGGTCTACAACGCCTCGCAGGACGCGGTCTGCGACGGCGAGCCGATCCCGCCCAAGCTGGTCGTCAGTTCGACCTGGGCGATGAGCGGCGGCAACTGGCAGAACGTGCTCTACCAGGAGACCGTCGTCCACGCGCACGAGTAGGACCGGGCGGAGGTCGGTCCCCGGATGGGGACGGACCACGAGGCGCAACGGGAGGGCGGCCCGAGCGGAGAGCCGTAGGCCGCGGTGACTTTCGTCCTCGCCGCCGCGTTATCAGCGATTTCGCTCGCCGGTCGGCCGGTCCTCCTGCTCCACGACCCTGGGAAGAGGCGCTACGCGTGATCCTGCGGGCGCACGGTCTGGGCGTGGCGACCGGCCGCGACACGTGGCGAGTCGGCCCGGACGCCTCGCGCTGAATCGCTCGATCTCCATCGGCGAGAGCCCCCGAAAGATCGACGGCGGTACATATGATGTAGGCTCAGACCAACGTGAGCGGCAGGGAGAAAGAGAGCGCCCTCTTCTCCGCCACCGTCGAGATCATCCGTCGCGAGCGAAACGCACTGTACTGACTCAGGCCCAGCTGGCCCGGCGCGCCGGTGCGGCACCCGCCCACCGCTGACCTCCGCCGACCGACAGCGATCACAAACATGGCGACGCCGCCCGATCATCCCGAGCGAGAAAAGCTGGTGCGGTTTCTCGCCGGCCAGCTGCGCCCGGGCGAAGGCGCCCGGGAGGTGGTTCGACATCTCCTCAGTGGCTGCGAGGAGTGTGCTTCGCTGGCCCGCCAGCGGCTCGGCTTCGAACCGCTCGCCGGCAACGCCTCCGGGCCCTCGGAACCAGGCCGCCAGACGAGCAGGGAGAACCCTGGAGCGGCCGAGGAGGCGACGGCTCCCGAGCTTCTCCAACAACTCCGCGGCCACCCTCACCCCCGTCAACTGACCATCCTCCGCAACCACCCGCGCTTCCAGACAGCCGCCCTCGTCGACGAGCTCTGCAAGGCCAGCCATGAACTACGGGGCTCCGACCCTTCTGAGGCGGCCCGCCTGGCAAGCCTGGCCGTTACGGCCGCCGATGGCCTCCCCCCGGGGCGCTACCCTGACCCACGGCTCCGCAGCCTGCGATTCCGCGCCCGCATCTACCTGGGGAACTCGCTGCGCATCTCGGGCAGTCTCAGGGCAAGCCGCCAGGCATTCGAGGAAGCTCGCGGGCTTCTCGACGACGAGGACAACGACCCTGGTGAAGACGCCTTCCTCGACTACCACCTGGGGATGCTCCACAACGACGAGGGGCGGTTCGAAGAAGCCTTGGCAGCCCTCGGCCGCGCGGTCCACCACTACCGCTCGGTCGACGACCTCCACTCGGCAGGCAAGGCGCTCGTTCGTGCGGCACTGGTCTACCTGGAAAACAGCCGTCCACAGGATGCGATGAGGCTGCTCGGTCAGGCAGCACCCCTCGTCAGCCCAGAGAGAGAGCCCCGCCTGGTCCTCAGCCTTTTTCACAACCTCGCATTGGCCCACTGTGATGCCGGGCTATTGGATTCGGCCCTGTCGCTGCTTGCCGACTCGACGCATCTCTACGAGATCGTCGGTACTCCGGCCGATTGCGCCCGGAGGCTCTGGCTAGAGGCCACCGTGCTTTCCAGAAAGCAACGTCTTGGCGAGGCCGTCGCGCGGTTCGGCAGGGCCAGAGAAGGGTTTCTCAAGATCGGCCTGCCCCTCGAGGCGGCGCTGGTTTCGCTCGAGCTCGCGGGAGCCTACGCCGAGAAACGATGGACCACTCAGGTCCGAAGACTGATCGGCGAGACGGTCACGATCTGCGAGGCTCGAGGCCTGCACCGCGAAGCGCTGGCGGCGCTCGCCTTCCTGCGGAGCTACGCGGCGAAGCAGCGTCCGACGAAGTCAGCGATCTTGCAGGTTTACGGCTTTCTCAAAGCCCTACAAAGAAACCCCGGGCTGCGGTGGGAGCCGGGTCACCCGGGGTTTATCGAGCTGCGATGACGGCGGGGCACCGCGGAAGCGCGGTGCCCCGCCTTGAAGACTGTCCTAGCCGTCGGGGTCGATCCCCGGCCCACGGAGCGTCTCGACGTCGCCGACGCCGGCGATGCGCTCGGCGCCCTCGAAGAAGGGCAGGCCCAGCCACAGCAGGAACGGTCGAATCCATCTCATCGGGAACCCCTTTCCGAGAGGTCGGTTGGCGGTCGGGATGACCGCCGCCGCCTCCCGCGGTCATCCTAACTTCGCCCGACAGAACTTTTCTGCGGCGCGAACCGCACCGGCTTACTGCCGTCGTCCAGGTCAGCCGGCAGCGCCGTGCGTGTTGTGCGCTATAACGCACCAACTGAACAGAACTTTTCTGTTCTAGTTGCCGCGATGCCGGCTACTTGGGGCCGTTGTCGAGGCGGGGCAACGCCGCGCGCGGCCTCGCCGCCGCGGCCGGACCGGACCGTCGGGCCTCTACGCCGACTGCCGACTCCCCTCAGGGACGGCCGGGATCGAGGGCCGGGTGCGGGGAGAAGATCGCGTTGTCGTGGAACAGATCGTCGAACTGATAGAAGAGCTGACCGCTCGAACGGGGCATCTCGATCGAGACGTCGACCGACTGCCCGGCGTAGACGGTGCGGCCGTGGGCGTAGGTGAGGTCGGTCCAGTAGCCGCGCGAGGGCTCGGCGGGATCGAGATAGAGCGTCCCGTTGTCGGGACTGAGATAGAGGAACGGTTCCCAGCGCGAGCTGGGCGGGATGATGTCGCCGGCGCCGAACGAGCCCTGGGCGGGGTTGCGCAGGAACTCCGGGAAGTGCAGCTCGGTCTTGAGGATCTCGGGATCGAAGGGGTCGGGCCAGTTGGTGCCGCCGAGAGGGTGGAACGGCCGGATGTCGTCGAGGCAGAACCCTGCGGGGTCCTGGGGACACATCTGGGCGATGCCCCAGCCCTCGGTGAACTGGCCGATGACCAGCCCGGGCTCGGCGGTGCGGCCCTTGAACTCGGGCAGCTCTTCGAGCGCCCACTGGAGCATGAACGGCGAATAGCGCAGGTCGCCGCCAGGGCCGCCCGGGAAGTGCGGCATCTTGGCGAGGTCCCACAGGGTCTCGAAGGCCGGCTCGTCGAGGCTCTCGATGATGAAGTCGGGTGGATCGAACGGGAACGGGGCTCGCCGTCGGCGAAGTAGTGGGCCAGGAAGCGCCCGGTCTCGGCGGGCCGGATGTGGTGGCCGGCGGTGCGGTCGAAGACGCTGGCGACGCTCGTGCGGCCCCGCGGCGTCACCGGCCGTGATGCGCGGTCGCGGTCTCCGCTCCGGCCGGGGCCAGCTCGATGGGCGGCAGGTCGAGGGGCGCCGGCGCCGGGTCGCCCTCGCGGATCGAGTAGGCGCGGTCGAGCGAGACGCCGTCGAGAGCGGCGCCTTCGAAGAGCTGACGGGTGCCGCTGCCGGGCCAGCGGATCTCGATCGAGCGTAGCGCCGTGGCCTGTCCCAGCCCGATCTCCTGCTGCAGGCTGCTGGCCCCGAAGCTACCTCCCCAGCCCACCGTCGCGTAGACCGTACGCTCGCCGCCCGCCTCCTCGACGGTGACGGCGACGCGGGCGCCGATCGCCGAGCGGTTGGCGGCCACCCCCTCGAGCCGCAGGGTGATCCAGCGGTTGCCGTGGCCCGGGTTGAGGAACAGCACGTTCTGGTAGGTGTCCCCCGAGTAGGCGCCGCCCATCACCGTGTAGACGTCCTGGTCGCCGTCGGCGTCGAAGTCGACGAAGGCCACGCCGTGGCCCTTCTGCAGGTGCCCGAAACCGCCGGCGCTGGTGACGTCCTGGAACCGCTGCCCGCCGTCGTTGCGGAACATGCGGTTGGGGATCAGGGTGGCCAGGTTGGGCTCACCGGTCCCGAAGTAGAAGTCCAGGAAGCCGTCGTTGTCGAGATCGCCGTAGTTGGCGCCCATCACCAGCAGCGCCTTGTCGAGACCAGCGCGGGCGGTGACGTCCTCGAAGGCGCCGTCGCCCCGGTTGCGATAGAGCCGCGGCCGCTCGCCCTCCGAGGGCAGTCCCAGGTAGTCGGCGGCAAGGGCGGGCAGCGACGAGTCCAGGAGCAGGCCCAGGAAGGACGCCACCAGCAGGTCCTCCCAGCCGTCGTTGTCGTAGTCGAAGAACCAGACCGGGAAGCTCTTCAGCGGCTCGGTGACCCCGGCCTCGGCGGCCACCTCGCGGAAGCGCCAGGCGCCGGCGGGGGCGGTCTCGGCGGCGGCGGGCCCCTCGTTGCGGAACAGCAGGTTGGGCTGCGCGAAGCGCGACACGTAGAGGTCGGGGCGCCCGTCGTTGTCGTAATCGCCCCAGGCCACCCCCTTGACCAGCCCCACCACGTCGACCCCGCTCGCCGCCGCCACCTCGACGAAGGTGCCGTCGCCGCGGTTGTGGTACAGCTCGCAGGCGAAGCGCTGGCGGCCGTAGGACTCGTTGCCGATGAACAGATCGAGCCAGCCGTCGCCGTCGTAGTCGGCCCAGGCGGCCGTCTGGGTGGGCATGAAGCTGAGCAGGCCGGCGGTCTCGGTGACGTCGGCGAAGGTGCCGTCGCCGCGGTTGCGGAGCAGCGAGTTGGGGTGGTGGCCCTCACCGAAAAACTCCAGCCAGGCGCCCCGCAGCACCAGCGCGTCGAGCCAGCCGTCGTTGTCGAAGTCGGCCTGGACGAGGTTGAGGCCGCCGACCACGCCGCCCAGGCCGGCCTCGGCGGTGCGCTCCCGGAAGCCGTCGCCCTCGAGCACGAAGTAGCGCAGCTGATCCTCCAGACCCCAGGAGGAGACCAGGAGGTCAGGACGGCCGTCGCCGCTGAAGTCGTCCGCGACGACGCCGCCCGAAAGCGCCACCACGTCCACGCCGAGGGCCGGCGCCACGTCCTGGAAGCGGCTCAGCTGGTAGTCGGAGGCGAAGGTCGAGGGCGGGATCCGCCACTCCTCGGGCACCCCGTCGGGATACTCGCCGAGGGTCATGTAGGCCAGGTTGAGCAGCCAGCGGTACGCCAGGTTGCCGGGATCGGCCGCCAGCAGCTCGCGGTAGTGCTCGATGGCGGTCCGGGAGCCGCGCTGCAGCCGGTGGACACCGGTGGCGCGGATCGGCAGCAGACAGGAGTCGGCGGTGTGGGCCAGGATGCAGTTCTCCTGCTCGCCGAGCCGCAGATAGGAGACGGCCACCAGCTCGCGGAGCTCACGCTCGGGGAGCGGGCACCCACCGCTCTCCCGGCAGGCGTCGAGGACCGGCTCCAGCTCGGCCAGCGCCGCCTCGGTGTCGCCGGCGAGCAGCAGCTCGTAGCCCAGCGCGAAGCGCAGCTCCAGGCGCTCCTCCTCGGAGGCGGCGTCGAGCAGGGTGCGGTTGAGGGCGGCCCGCCGGTCGTTGAGCATGATGTTGCTGGTCGCGTCGGCGCTGTGCGACAGCTCGCGCAGGCGCTCGACCATGCGCCGGGTCGCGGGGTCCGACGCCGGCTGCCCTGATGCCGGCTGCTCGGCCGGGAGCGGCGTGGATGGCGCCGGCGCGGACGCCGGCCCCTCCGGCCGGGGAGCCGCGGGCGGCGGCGGGTCGGCCGCCGGCGGGTCAGCCGATGGCGGCGCCGGCCCGGCGGCCAGCAGCACGGCCACCGCCGGGGCGGCCGCCGCCAGCCGCCAGCCTTGCCGGGCGCCAGCCGTCGTGACCCTCATTCGACCACCAGCAGGCGCTTGCCGGCGGGCAGACCGGCATAGCGGCGGTGCCCGCCGGCCGGCCAACGCCCCTCGAGCGCCTCGATCGCGCCGGCTGCCTCGCCGAGACCGAAGTGCTGCACCCGCGAGGACTGCGCCGAGAAACCGTTGCCGCCGTCCACCTCGCGGATCAGCCGCCGCCCGCCGGCGGTCAAGGTAAGCCGCGCGCCCACCGCGTCGGTGCCGCTGGCGCCGCCCACCAGCTCCACCTCGAGCCAGCCGGCCCGGTTGCCCTCGTCGTTGCGGTACAGCTCCGGCCCGCCGCCGCAATTGGAGACCAGCAGCTCGAGATCGCCGTCGCGGTCGAAGTCGCCCACCGCCACCCCGCGGCCGTCGGCCCGCGAAGCCACCCCGGCCGCCGCCCCCACCTCGGTGAAGAAGCCGCCCTCGTTGCGGAACAGCCGGCTCGGCTGGTAGCCGCTCAGCGACAGGCCGCGCATGTCGGGCCAGCCCCTGACGTCCGAGACGTTACCGCGGAATAGCTGTCTGGGCCCCTCGAACAGGTCGCGCTCGCCGTCCGAGACGAAACCGTTGACGGTGTAGAGATCGAGGTCGCCGTCGTTGTCGAAGTCGAGGAACTTGGCCCCCCAGCCCCAGCCCCCGTTCCAGGTTCCGGTGGCCCGCGCCACGTCCTCGAACAGCCAGTCGGAGGCCTCGAGGTTAGCCCACAGCATGTTGCCCTGCGGCATCATCCGGTTGGTGATGTTGGTCACGTAGAGGTCGAGATCGCCATCGAGGTCGTAGTCGGCGACGTCGACGTTCATCCCGGCCTTGGTGTCGCGGCCGCCGGTGGCCTCGGCCAGCACGTCGGTAAAGATGGAGCCGCCTTCGTTCCTGTAAAGCAAATCATAGCCGAAGTCGTTGGCCACGTAGACGTCGCCGTCGTTGTCGAGATCGCCGGTACCGAAGGCCAGCGTCCAGCCGGTGTCGTCGAGCCCCAGCTCGGCGGCCGACTCGCGGAAGGTGCCGTCGCGGTTGTTGCGATAGAAGCGGTTGACGCCGCCGTTGCGGGCGGTCTCGAAGGTGGTCTGCAGGATCTTGGGCGTGGTCAGGTTCCACAGGTCGTGGTCGCCGTAGTAGTTACCGACCAGCAGCTCGAGCCAGCCGACGCCGTCGAAGTCGAAGAACACCGCCGCCGCCGCGTTGCCGCGGTCGGCCACTCCCGCCGCCTCGCCAACCTCGAGAAAGCGGCCGTTGCGGTTGATCAGCAGGCGGTTGCGGCCGTAGGCGGCGATGAACAGGTCGGCGTCGCCGTCGTTGTCGACGTCGCCGAAGACGGCGTCCATCGACACGCCTTCGAGGTCGTTGACCGCGGCCACCCTGCTGGCCGCCGCCACCTCGGCGAAGCGCAGCCCGCCGTCGTTCCTGTAGAGCGCGTTGGGCAGCCCGCGGCGCGAGCTCAACAGATAGACGTCCTCGTCGCCATCGCCGTCGTAGTCGCGCACCGCGACGCCGGCGTTGATCGAGGTCATCCAGGTCATGATGTGCTCCAGCCGCCCGTCGAACAGCGGCCGGCGGTGGCTCGCTGTTCGCCAACTGCTTCCGTGGTCTGATCGGCCCCTTCCCAACCATCTCGAGGTCGATCTTCGTGGTCGGCATCGCGGGGGGTGGCATTGCGGTCACGACCGGTCCCAACAGCGGCGTCGTCCTCCGCGTCGTCGCCGAGTGACGAGTCAGAAGGAGTCTGCGATGAACCAGCGAGCGATTCTCCTCGGTCTCCTGATCCTGGCGGTGGCCGCCGCCCGGCCGGCGACGGCCGCGGTCGAGCAGGCCAGCGGCAAGCTCACCTTCCTGCGCGTCAACGACGTCGGCGGCCGCTTCGGCCCGAGCGACGACAACATCGAGGCCGAGGTGATCGTCAAGATCGCCAACACGCCCGGGGCCTTCGGATTCAAGCTGCGCAACGACGCCAACCGCCCGGCGCGCCAGGGCATGCTCGACCTGCTGCGGGACGCCTTCAACCACCAGTGGACGGTAACGCTCGACTACGAGATCGAGCCCGGCAAGGTCCACGGCGTGATCTTCCGGGTGGCGCTGACCCGCTAGCAGCCTCGCTCAGGCCCACGAGATCCGCTTCGGCGCCAGCCGCAGCACGGTGAACCGGAAGCGATACTCGCTCGATCGCCCGTCGCGCTCGACCGGCACCAGGATCTCGAAACTGCGCCCGAGGTGCGGCCGGCCCAGGGCCTCGGCCCGCTCGCGCTCGGGCTCGGCGATCGTGCCGCCGTCGACCGGCGAGTCGGCCCGCCATGGTGCGCGCCGGCGGCGGCCCTCGCGCAGCCAGTTCTCCGGCCACAGGAACACCTTGACCGTACCCCCACCCGGCACCACCGTCGGCGGCTCACGCTCGTTGCCGGCGCCGGCGGCATGGAGGTCGAGCTCGCTGCCGTCGGGGTCCAGGAAACGGGCCAGCGTCAGCTCCAGGCGCAGCGGCTCGCCGCCGAGGTTACGGACCGTCAGGTCGATCCCTCCGGGGCGGACGTCGATCGCCCAGGACGTCCGCTCGTCGCCGCAGACCAGGTCGGCCTCGCGGCCGGGGCTCGAGACCTCGAGCGGCACCTCGCCCCCCTCGTCCACCCGCACCGCGGCCGACTCGAAGCCGTAGTCCATCGTCCACACGAAGCCGGCAAGGCAGGACGCGCAGAGAGCGACACCCAGCAGTCCGGCCGGCCATCGGAGAAGACCGCTTGCGCGGCGTCTCATCTCGCCGATTCTCCCGCCAGCGGCGACCTCTGACAACTGAGCACCCGCCGCCGGACCTCCGGCATGACGGCGGGACCGCAGCTCCGGAAGGGACATACTCGAGCCACACGGTGCCCGTCTTCTCGTAGACGCGGTGCCCGACGAGCTTGAGGTTCGTCTGCGCGGCGGGCTGCGGCAGCAGGGGGACGCCGCCGCCGAGGAGCACCGGGATGACGGCGACCTCGACGGCGTCGACCAGGCCCAGCTCGATCAGGCTGCGGAAGAGCGAGCCGCCTCCGAACAGCCAGACGTCCTTGCCCGGCCTGGCCTTGAGCGCCGCGATGGTCTCCGCCGGTCGGTCGGAGACGGTGACGCCGGGACAGTCGGCCGGCCGGAGCGTCCGCGAGAAGACGTAGGCCTCCATGCCGGACATCCCGCCGCCGCCGTGCTGCTGGCTGGCCTCCCAGCTCTTGCGCCCCATCAGGACGGCGTCGAACCGACCCATCAGCTCCCCGAAGTCGATCTCCGGGTCCATCACGATCCAGTCGATCTCGCCCTCCGGCCCGGCGATGTAGCCGTCCAGACTCATCGCCACCGACAGGCGGACGCGCCTCATCGGTTCCTCCTCGGTGGCTTTCCCGCCGCCAGCATCGAAATCGCTGGGCGGCAGTCTATCCCTTGCCGGCACTCGCTGATTCGTGGCAGACTCTGCCCAACCTGATCCTGGTTAGCTCCAGAGCTTCCCGATTGGCGGTGATCTGGAAAGAGAGGTATGACATGGCTGAGTTGAAGCGCTCGTTGCTGGCTCGGCGAGCGGCCCTGTGGGCCGTCGCCGTGCTGATCGTGGTCCTCCCCTCGACGGCGTTCTCGCAACCCGGGGACCCCGCCGGCGAGGAGGCGGCTGCCGAGGAGGCCGAGGAACCGGCCGCCGAAGAGGAAAAGTCGCTCGCCGAAGAGGCGTTCCGGGAGGAGATCGTGGTCACCGGCACGCGCAAGGCGGGCCTGGTGCCGACCGAGACCCTGTCGCCGGTCGACGTGCTGCCCACGGAGGTGATCTCCGACCAGGCCAGCTTCGATCTGACCGACGGCATCAGCCGGATCGCGCCCTCCTTCAACACCCAGCGCTTCCCGATCGCCGACGGCACGTCGTTCATCCGCCCGGTGACCCTGCGCAACCTGTCGCCGGACCACACCCTGGTGCTGGTCAACGGCACCCGGCGCCACCGCTCGGCGCTGGTCAACCTGCAGCTGGCGCCGCTGGGCACCGTCAACCAGGGCGCCCAGGCGGTGGACTTCTCGACCCTGCCGGCGGCCGCCATCCAGCGGATCGAGGTGCTGCGCGACGGGGCCTCGGCCCAGTACGGGTCGGACGCCATCGCCGGCGTGATCAACGTGATCTTGAAGGACAACCGGGAGGGCTACTCCTTCTCGCTGCAGAGCGGCGAGTACTTCGAGGGCGACGGCGCCCGCAACACCTTCAGCGGCAACGCCGGCTTCGGTCTGGGCCCCGAGGGCTTCCTGAGCGCTTCCTTCGAGTACTCGGCCTCGGACATCACCTCGCGCGGCGTCGCCCGCCCGGACGCGGCGTTCGTGGCCAGCGTCGTCGGCGCCGACCAGACGCCGCTGAACGGCCTCGGCCAGCGCTGGGGCGACCCCGACGTGGAGGTCTGGAAGCTGTTCCTCAACGCCGGCGTCGACGTCAGCGACAGCGTCGAGCTCTACTCGAACGTCAGCTACCTGGAGAACGAGACGATCTCCGACTTCTTCTACCGCGGGCCGGTGCTCCCCCCCCAATTCATGTTCACTGCGCGCACCACCCTGCAACGCGACGACAACGGGGACTTCCTGCCCGACCCCGCGCCCCAGGCGCTGGTCGACAGCATCGTGGCCCAGGGGCTCAACCCCGGCGACTATCTGGTGGCGGACCCCTCGAGCCCGAGCGGCTTTGTGCTGCGCAACCCGATCTTCACCCTGTTCCCCGGCGGCTACAACCCGAACTTCGGCGCCGACATGACCGACTTCGGGCTGGTGGCCGGAGCCCGGGGCGAGACGACCGGCGGCCTGATCTGGGACGCGCGGGTACGGTTCGCGGAGAACGAGGTCGACTACGTGCTCTCGGAGACCATCAACCCGAGCCTGGGCGGGCTGTCGCCGACCTCCTTCCGCCCCGGCACCCTGACCCAGGAGGAGACCAGCGTCAACGCCGACTTCGTCCAGCCCTTCGACGTCGGCTCGTGGGCATCGCCGCTCAACCTGGCCTTCGGCTTCGAGTACCGCGACGAGACCTACAAGATCGGGGCCGGGGACCTCGCCTCGCGGGTGGCCGGTCCAACCGCGGCGATCTTCGGGCTCGGCTCCGACGGCTTCCAGGGCTTCCCGGTGGAGTCGGCCGGCAGCTTCAGCAGCGAGAGCATCGCCGCCTACGTCGACCTCGAGGCCGACCTCACCGAGCGCTTCTCGGCCGGCGTGGCGGCGCGCTACGAGGACTACGACGTGTTCGGGTCGACCTCCGACTGGAAGCTCTCCGGACGCTACGACGTAACCGACGGGTTCGCCCTGCGGGCGACCGCCAACAGCGGCTTCCGGGCGCCGACGCCGGGGCAGGTCAACACCCTCAACGTCACCACCAGCGCCGACGCCAGCGGCAACCTGATCCCCAGCGGGGTCTATCCGGTCGATCATCCGGTAGCCATCGCCCTGGGCGCCATCCCGCTCGAGCCCGAGGACTCGACCAGCTTCACGGCCGGCTTCGTGGCCTCGCCGGCCCCCAACACCAGCATCACGCTCGACTACTACCAGATCGAGATCGAGGACCGGCTGGCGCTGCAGAACAACGTCATCACCGCCGCCGACATCCCGCGTCTGATCGCCGCCGGAGTGCAGAACCCCGAGCTGCTGGTCGGCAGCCTCGCCAACTTCTTCAGCAACGCCTTCGATTCCGACATCACCGGCATCGACCTGGCGATCACCAGCTATTTCGAGGTCGGCGGCGGACTCCTGAGCGTCGACTTCCGGCACAACAACAACGAGCAGGAGGTCTCCAACGTCGCGCCGGGCACGATCAACACGTCGCGCGTCTTCGACCTCGAGAACCAGGTGCCCGAGCAGCGGTCTAACCTGACCGTGAGCTACGACAGCGGCGAGCTGCTCGCGGGCCACGTTCGCCTCAACCGCTACGGGAGCTGGAAGTCCACCGGCGGGCTGTTCAGCCCCGGCGACGCCAGCGACGCCTCCTCCTACGGCTCCGAGATCCTGGTCGACGCCGAGGTCAAGTTCCGGTTCGGCGGCAACTACGAGTTCGCCGTCGGCGGCGAGAACATCTTCGACACCTTGCCGGACGCCGAGCAGGACCCCGTCCTGCAGTTCCTCGGCGTCACCAACTCGCTGACCTCGCCGTTCGGCCTCAACGGCGGCTTCTGGTACGCCCGCTTCTCGGTCGACTTCTGAGGCCGACCCCACGCCGGTAGGCAGACCAGCCCGCCCAGGGCTGGTCTGCCGGCGGTCGTCCGCGGCACAGACGCGCTCACGCGCCGCCGGCCGACGACCTCTGACGCGCTGAGCCGACTCTGACCGGTGCGTCTGCGCGCCGTGACGTCAATCGGGCGGACCCGTCGTCGGCCTGACGAGCGCGCGGTAGACGGCGGCCGCGATCAGGAAGCCGACGAACCAGGCGTAGGTGTAGAGGTGGGTGAAGATCGCCGGGACCGAGGCGACGAGACCGGCGGCCTGGAGGAAGCCGGGGACGTTGGGGGCGACGGCGACGGCGGTGGCGACGAGGGCCGCGGGGTGGTAGCCGCGGGCGTACCAGTAGGGGCCGCGGCGCCGGTACAGTGCGTCGACGTCGAGGCGGCGGCGGCGGACGAGGTAGTAGTCGGTCAGCACGACGCCGCCGATCGGGCCGAGCAGCGCCGAGTAGCCGATCAGCCAGGTGAAGATGTAGCCGGCGGTCGACTCGATCAGCTTCCAGGGGAAGAAGGCGATGCCCAGCCCCGCAGCCAGCAGGGCGCCGCGGCGGAAGCTGATCCGGCCCGGCGCCAGGTTGACCAGCGCGTTGGCCGGTGAGACGACGTTGGCCGCCAGGTTGGTCGACAGGGTGGCGAGCGACAGGGCGACGAGGGACGCCACCACCGTCGGGCCGCTCCCCAGCCGCCCGGCCAGCGCCACCGGGTCGGGGACCGGCTCGCCGAAGATGGTGACCGTGGCCGAGGTCACCGCCACGCCGATGAAGGCGAACAGGGTCATGAACGTCGGCAGGCCCAGCGCCTGGCCGAGGATCTGGTCGCGCTGGCGGCGGGCGTAGCGGGTGAAGTCGGGGATGTTGAGCGACAGGGTCGCCCAGAAGCCGACCATGCCGGTCAGGGCGGGGAAGAACACCGCCAGGAACTGTCCCTCCTTGTCGCCGCCGGGGGCAAACCGGGAGGGGGCCGCGAACATCGGCCCGAAGCCGTCGGCCCGCCTCCACGCCCAGCCCAGGAGCAGCAGGCCCATCAGGATCAGGAACGGCGCCGCCCAGTCCTCGAGCACCCGGATCGACTCCATTCCCCGCCACAGGATCACCACCTGCGCCGCCCAGAAGCCCAGGAAGCAGGCCAGCTCGACGCCGTTGATCCCCAGCACCGGCAGGTCGGCGCCGCCCGGCTCGCGGCCGGCGAGCGCCCCCAGCAGCCGGTAGATGGCGGCGCCACCGATCCAAGTCTGGATGCCGAACCACCCGCAGGCCACCAGCCCCCGGAGCAGCGCCGGCACGTTGGCCCCCAGCACCCCGAAGCTGGCCCGCGCCAGCACCGGGAAGGGGATGCCGTAGCGGGTGCCGGCGTGGCCGGTGAGCACCATCGGCACCAGCACCACCAGGTTGCCGAGGGCGACGGTGGCGACCGCCTGCCACCAGTTCATCCCCAGCTCGATGAGCCCGCCGGCCAGCATGTAGGTGGGAACGCAGACCACCATGCCGATCCACAGCGCGGTGAGGTCGAACAGCCCCCAGCGCCGCGCCTCCGGCGGCGTCGGGGCGAGATCGGGGTTGATCAGCGTCGGGTCGGGGTCGCGGGGCATCCGGGAGGGCTCGGCGCCGGCGTCAGTTCCCGAGATCCAGGGCGCCGAGGAACTCGAGCAGCGCCCGGTTGACCGCCTCCGGCTGCTCGAGCGCCGACAGATGCCCGGCCTTGGGCACCGTGACCAGCCGGCCGGCGGCGAGCCCGGCCGCCAGCTCGCGTGACAGCGCGGGCGGCAGCGCCCTGTCCTCCTCGCCGACCACCACCAGCGCCGGGGCGGCCACCTCGCCGAGCCGCCCGCTCACCGAGTCGCGGCCCACCAGGGCGTCGAGCCCCAGGAGCATCGACGGCACGTGGCTGGACGCCATCCGGTCCGCCCATTCGGTCACCAGCGGCTGGCGGTCGCGGCGGCTGGTCTCCCCGAACATCAACGGCAGGATGGCGGGGACCACCGGCCGCACCCCGAACAGCCGGACCAGCGTGCCCAGCAGGCGGTACTTGACCTTGATCCACGGCCGCTCGGCGCCGGCGTGGCTGTCCATCAGCACCAGGGCGGCCACCCGCTCGGGCCGCACCAGCGCCGCCCGCACCGCCACCATGCCGCCGATCGAGAGCCCCACCCAGACCGCGCGCTCGATCCCCAGCTCGTCCAGCACCGCCGCCAGGTCGTCCACCAGGTCGTAGATCCCGAACGGGCCGGCCGCCGGCGCGCTGCCGCCGTGGCCGCGGAAGTCGACGTTGACCACCCGGTAGCGCTCGGCGAGGACCGGCGCCTGGCCGCGCCACATCTCCCCCGAGCACAGGTAGCTGTGCCCCAGGAGGACGGCCGGGCCGGCGCCCGAGACCTCGAAGTGGACGCGCTGTCCGGCGCGCTCGATGCTCGGCATGTGGCGGGTCAGGATACCCTAGGAGCCCGTGGTGGAAGTCCGCCCGACTTCCACCACGGGCTCCTAGCCACCCATGCGCATCCACACCCTCGACCTCGACTTCGAGGGCACCCCGCAGACCATCGCCTCCTACCTGGTGCGGGGCGGCGACGGTCCCGTGCTGGTCGAGACCGGGCCGGCCTCGACGCTGCCGACGCTCGTCGCGCGGCTGGCCGGGCACGGCGTGCGGCCCGAGGAGGTGCGGCACGTCCTGGTGACCCACATCCACCTCGACCACGCCGGGGCCGCCGGCTGGTGGGCGCGGCAAGGAGCGACAGTCTACGTCCACTCCCGGGGGGCGCCGCACCTGATCGACCCGTCGCGGCTGCTGAGCAGCGCGGAGCGCATCTACGGCGACCGCATGGAGAGCCTGTGGGGCGAGGTGCTGCCGGCCCCGGCCCAGCGGGTGGTGGCGGTGGCAGACGGCGAGCGGATCGCCGCCGCCGGTCTCGAGTTCGTCGCCCTCGACACCCCCGGCCACGCCCGCCACCACCACGTCTACCGGCTCGGCGAGGTGGCCTTCACCGGCGACGCGGCTGGCATCCGGCTGCCCGGCAACCGCTGGGTCGACCTGCCGGCGCCGCCGCCCGAGTTCGACCTCGAGGCCTGGCAGGCGACCCTCGAGCGGCTGCGGGCGGGGCGCTTCGAGACCATCTATCCGACGCACTTCGGCCCCACCACCGCCGTCGACGAGCAGCTCTCGGCGCTCGCCCGCCGGCTCGAGGAGGCCGCCGGCCTGGTCAAGGCCATGCTCGACGAGGGCATCGCGCGGCCGGCGATGGTCGAGCGCTTCAGCGGCTGGGTGGCCGAGCGGGCGATCGCCGCCGGAGTGTCGCCGGACGTGCTCCGCGCCTACGAGGTCGCCAACCCCCGCCACATGTCGGTCGACGGCATCGCCCGCTACTGGCGCCACCGGCTCGAAGCCGAAGGTGCCGCGCGCGGCTAGCCGGCCGTTCAGCGGCCGAGGGTGCGGCGCACGTAGCCGCGGACCGCCTCGAGAACCGACGCTGAGCGCCACAGCGCCTCGACCCGCGGCTCGCGCTCGGCCTCGGCGGCGCGCACCCGGGCCAGGGCCGGCGCCCGGAGCTGTTCCTTGGTCAGCGCGTAGACCTCGGCCGGGACCTCGGCCAGCTCGCGGGCGGCGGCCATCGCCCGCTCGACCAGGTGCTCGGGCTCGACCACCTCGTCGACCATGCCGCGGGCCAGCGCCTCCTCGCACCCCAGCCGGGCACCGCGCAGGATCAGGTCGCCGAGCGCGGCGGCCGGCACCGCCAGCCGCACCACCTCCAGGGCGAGGGTCGGAAAGGGCACCCCGACGCGCAGCTCGGGCACCCCGAGGGTGCCGTCGCCGGTGGCCATCAGCCGCCGGTCGGCGCAAAAGGCCAGCACCCCGCCGCCGGCCACGGCGTGGCCGTTGACCGCCGCCACCAGCGGCTTGGGGAAGGTGAAGGCGCTCTCGAAGAGCGCTTTCAGGGCGGGCAGGAAGCCGTCCAGGTAGGCGCCGCCGCCCTCCACCAGCCGCACCAGGTCCACCCCGGCCGAGAAGATGCCGCCGGTGCCGGTGACCACCGCGGCCCGGGCGGCGCCGTGCCGCGCTTCGGCCAGCGCCTGCTCCAGCGCCCGGCACAGCTCGGTGTCGAGCGCGTTGGCCTTGCCGTGCGCCAGACGCAGCAGAAGGACGCCGTCTTCCTCGGTGCGCTCGATCATCGGCGGCTCGCGGCGGCGGCCCCCGGGCTTACGACCGGAGCCTCACGACGGGGGCCTGGCGACGGGGACCTGGCGACGGGACCTGACGACGGGGGCCTCACGACTTGGGGATCTCCTTCCTGGGGTCGATGAACGGCTTGCGGACTACGGTGGCGGCGCGCTCGCTGCCGTCCTCGGGGGCCACCGTCAGCCGGGTGCCCAGCGCGGCGTGCTCGGCGGGCAGCATGGCGTAGCCGATGTTGCGCTCGAGCCGCGGCGAGTAGACCGCCGAAGTGACCTGGCCGATCGGTTGACCGTCGAGCGACGCCGGCCAGCGGACCATGTTGAGGTCGAGCGGCTCGCCCTCGATCTCGACGCCCACCAGCTTGCGGCGCGGGCCCTCGGCCTTGACCCGCTCGAGGGCGGCGCGGCCGATGAACTCGTTGCCCGGCTCCAGGTCGACCAGCCAGCCGAGGCCCACCTCGTAGGGGTTCTCGGCCAGCGTCATGTCGATCCCGTAGTTGAGGATGCCGGCCTCGATCCGCCGGATGTCCGACGGGCCGGTGGGCCGGATGCCGCAGTCGCGGCCCGCCTCCATCACCCGTTCCCAGAGGTCGACGCCGCGGCTGCCGTCGCGCAGGTAGACCTCGTAGCCCACCTCGCCCGACCAGCCGGTGCGGGTGACCACCACCGGGATGCCGTCGAGCTCGGTCTCCAGGAAGTAGTAGTAGGGCAGCTCCAGCACCTGGTCGCCGAACAGCCGCTGCACCACCGTCTTGGACTTGGGGCCCTGGATCTGCATCGGCGAGACGTCGGGCTCGCGGATCTCGACGTCGTGGTCGGAGCCCACGGCCACCCCCTTGGCCCACAGCGTCAGGTCGCTGTCGGCCGCCGCCAGCCAGTAGTGGTTCTCGCCCAGCCGCAGCAGCACCGGGTCGTTGACGATGCCGCCGTCCTCGGCGGTGATGACCACGTAGCGCCCCTGGCCCACTTCGCAATTGTCGAGGTTGCGGGGCGTCAGGAGGTTGGTGAAGGCGTGGGCGTCGGGCCCGGTGATCTCGGTCTGCCGCTCGACCGAGACGTCCCACACCGTCACCCCCTCGAGCAGGTTCTGATGCTCGGTCTGCAGGTCGTCGTAGCAGGTGGGCAGGAACATGTGGTTGTAGACCGTGTAGCGGCGGCAGCCGTAGCGCTGGGTGGCCTCGAAGTACGGCGACCGCCGCAGCCGCGCGCCGCGCTGGATCAGGGCCATGTCGAAGGTCATCTTTCCCTCCTCCAAACGATCAGCGAGTCTGTGTGACGGAGCGTTCCAGAAGCACCGACCGGAACGGGCCGATCTTCTCAGAAAACCGGGCGGCGGGATACCCGGCCGCCGGGATGCATTGGGTCTTGACCCACTACTGCCAGGGTCGTGGTAGGTTCAGCGCACTTTCGCTTCGCCCAGTGTTCGATGACGGCCGGCCTCGACGCCTCGCGCTCCTTCCAGCGCCGCCCGGCGGCGGCCGAGGAGCTGTGCGAACTTGTGCGCGGGCTTGGCGCGCAGGGCCTCTGCCAGGGCACCTCCGGCAACTTCAGCGTCGTCGTCCGGCGGCGGCCGCTGCGGCTCTTGATCAGCCGCTCCGGGCGCCACAAGGCCGAGCTGGTCCCCGACGACCTGGTGGAGGTGGACGGCCGCGGGCGACCGCGGGCCGACGACGGCGACGGACCCTCGGCCGAGGTGTTGCTACACTGCGCGCTCGTCCGCCGGACCGGCGCCGGGGCGGTCTTCCATACCCACTCGGTGACCGGAACGCTGCTCGGCGAGCGCTTCCTCGACCGCAGCGGCTTCACCGTCGGCGGCTACGAGATGCTCAAGGGGCTGGCCGGGATCCAGAGCCACGAGGAGCGGGTGTTCGTGCCGGTGATCGCCAACTCGCAGGACATGGAGGCCCTGGGCGGCGAGGTCGAGGGGCTGCTCGAGGCGCGGCCCGGCCTCCACGGCTTCCTGCTCGCCGGCCACGGGCTCTACACCTGGGGCGCGGCCCCGGACGAGGCCCGGCGGCACGTCGAGATCTTCGAGTTCCTGTTCGAATGCCTGGCCAGAAGGGTCGCCTTCGAGCCCTTCACCGGCTGACGCAAAGGAGAGACCGATGGCCACACTCAACGTTCCCGACCAAGAGCGGGTGTCGAGCGACGCCGCCGAGATCCGCGAGTTCCTGGCCCAATACGGGATCTGGTACCGGCGCTTCGAGGGCGGCGAAGCGCTCGCTGAGGACGCCACCGACGAGGAGATCCTGGCCGCCTACCAGGCGCCGATCGCCGAGCTGATGGCCGCGGGCGACTACGCCACCGCCGACGTCATCAACGTCCGCCCCGGCACCCCGGGCCTCGAGGCGATGCTCGCCAAGTTCAACAAGGAGCACTGGCACGACGAGAACGAGGTGCGGTTCATCGTCGAGGGCCGCGGGCTGTTCCACGTCCACCCCGAGGGGGCGCCGGTGTTCAGCCTCGAGGTGGTGGCCGGCGACATGATCAACGTGCCCAGGGGCACCCACCACTGGTTCGACCTGTGCGAGGACCGCACCATCCGCGCCATCCGGCTGTTCCAGGACACCTCGGGCTGGACCCCCCACTACACCGGCAGCGGCGAGGAGGCCCACTACCAGCCGCTGTGCTTCGGACCCGGCTACCTGCCGCCGCAGAAGGTCGAGGACCGGCTGCTGGGCAGCAGCTAGCCCAAGGGAGACCAGGCGCGGATGGCGCTGCCGGCCGGCGTCCGCGCCGTTCTCACCGACATCGAAGGCACCACCACTCCGGTGGCCTTCGTCTACGAGGTGCTGTTCCCGTTCGCCCGCCGGCGGCTGGCGCCGACCTGCGCCGCGGCCGGCGAGAACCCGCAGGTGGCGGCGGCGGTCCGCCGCCTCGCCGCCGAGCACGCCGCCGAGGCGGCGACCGGCGCCGATCTGCCCGCCTTCGGGGACGGCGCCGTCTACGCCGCGTATCTGATGGACCGGGATCGCAAGTCGACCGGGCTCAAGGCGCTCCAGGGTCTGATCTGGGAGGCAGGCTACAGGAGCGGCGAGCTGGTCGGGCAGGTCTACCCCGACGTGCCGCCGGCGCTCGCCACCTGGCGCCGGGACGGCGTGCGGCTGCGGGTCTTCTCGTCCGGCAGCGTGCTGGCCCAGGAGCTCCTCTTCGGCCACTCCGACCACGGCGACCTGGTGCCCTTCTTCGAGGGCTTCCACGACACCACCACCGGACCCAAGAAGGAGGCGGCCTCCTACCAGGCCATCGCCCGCGCCTTCGACCTCCCCGCCGGCGAGGTACTGTTCCTGAGCGACGTCGTCGCCGAGCTGGACGCCGCGGCCGCGGCCGGCATGCCGACCGGCTTCTTCGACCGCCCGGGCAACCAGCCCGCCGACCCCGGGCCGCACCCGGTCTACCGCGAGTTCGGCCAGCTCACCTGAGACCGCGGCGCATCCGGCGCCGCGGCCGCGGGCCGCGAAGGGCGGCACTCGCCCGCCGTTGGCACGCCGCCGACGCCCGCCGCCTCAGCGCGGGCGGACCCTGCCGTCCATGTCGGGGACGACGAAGTCCGGGTCGATCCGGCACAACCCCGGAAAGAAGGCCGCCCACGCCTCGCACGAGGCCTGCAGATCGGCGGCGCTCGGCTGCGGGCCGCCGGCCGCCCACTCCTCGAGCGCCGCCCAGGCGCCGATCACCTCGGGCGGCGTGAAGCCGCAGTGGGTCGGCTGCCGCTCGACCGCGACGCCGACGGTCAGGTTCCCGGCCGGCACCACGGCGGCGTACTCGCTCTGGTTCTCGACGATCACCAGACCGTCCTTGCTGGTGTGGAGCGAGATGATGCGGGCGTCGCCGACGTCGCCGTCGGGCGTGAAGTTGCGGCCCAGCCGGCGCTCGGCCTTGGGCTTGGCAGCCACCCGCTCGATCGCCGCGTCGATCGCCGGGTCACCGTAGACCACGCTCTCGTTGCCGATCCCCTGGCGGCGGCGCAGCTTGTCGCGCGAGTGGATGAGATCGCTCAGCCCGAAGGTCACGTAGTTCATGTCGACCAGCAGGAAATCGGCCGGCAGGCCGCCGAGCCTGAGGATCTTGCGCAGCCGCCGCTTTTGCGCCCGGGTGCGCTGGCCGCGCCGCTCGAGGATCCCGGTGCAGGCGTTGACCGCTTCGGCGACCTCCTCCTCGGTCAGGGTCGAGCCGCGGGGCAGGCCCTTGGGACCTCCCGGCAGCGCCGCCTCCGGCACCTCGGCGCAGACCGCGTCGTAGAGCAGCCGCAGGTCGAGCGCCCCGTCCCAGTTGCGGCTGCCGGCCATCGCCCCGCAGAAGGTCAGCGCCCCCACCACGTTGCCGAGGTCGGCCTGCTCGAGCGCCGCCGCAGTGACGATGCCGCCCAGCGAGGCGCCGTAGAGGAACACCCGCCCCGGGGCGCCGAACTCGGAGTCGAAGACCTGGACCAGCAGCTCGAGGTCGCGGCTGCTCTTGAACAGCGCCCAGCCGACCTGCCGGTAGCTCGAAGCGGCGACCGCGAAGCCCTCCAGCAGGTGGACCTCGGCCAGCGGTCCCAGGTCGTCGACCGGCCCGATCGGCGACAGCGAGAAGCCGTGGTTCCAGATCACCAGGTCGCCGTTCCAGGGTTCCGGGACGACGATCTTGTAGTGGACGCCGCCCGCCGTGGTGCCGACGACCTCGGTGTCGGCCACCGCCGCCGCCGCCGCCAGGGCCGCAACCAGCGTGAAGATCAGAGCCGTCCGGCGCATGTGCAACCTCCAGTCGTGCCGGCTCAGTTGCCGACGAAGGCGACCTCGGTGGCGGCGTAGTTGAGGTAGAGCCACCAGCCGGTCTCGCCGCCGTGGAGGTCGCGGTCGTCGCCGGCCGCGCAGTTGCCCGTGCCACCCGGGAACAGGATGCTCAGCGGCTCGCCGCCGACCAGCGGCAGCTCGGGCGGCAGCAGGATGGAGTCGGCGTCGGCTTCCGAGAGGAAGCCGATCATCAGCCCGTCCGCCAGGTCGGTGACCGGAGCGCCGACGAAGCGGGCGCCGGTGCGGCCGTCGACCAGGTCGACCACCAGCCCGCCACCCAGGTCGAGGGGAACGGTCACCGGGTCGCTCGCGAAACAGGGCGCCGCCGGCTCGCCGACCGGCGGCGAGTAGCCCGAGGTGGTGCCGGCGAGCGGCGCCAGACAGACGCCTATCGCCTGCCCGTCGTAGGCCGTGGTGCGCGGCACCGGGCTGCGGTCCCAGTCGCAGACCGGGGCGCCGGGCGGAGCGGTGCAGAGCCCGAACCCCTGGTCGAGCCGCGCGCCGCTGGCCAGCGGATCGAGCGGCCGGAAGCCCAGGAGCACGCTCAGGTCCAGCAGCCCGTCGCCGTCCCCGTCGGTCTCGATGGCGGTCTGGAGCTGGTCGTTGAGCGACGGCGCCAGGTTCCCCGGCAGCGGCTGGTCGGTGAAGTCGAAGCAGCCCACCAGGGGAACGTCGACGAAGACGTGCGGGTCGCGCAGGTCGAGGTCGAGGTGCCGGTACACCGTCGGCGGCGGCTCGGGCGGCACCCGGCCCGACCAGGCCAGCGTGTTGCCGCTCTCGAAATCGTCGCCGTAGAACACCTGCCCGGCCGCCGGCGCGGCCAGCAGCGAGGAGACGAAGGCGGCCGCGACCAACCGGCTCCAACGTCGAGACATTTCGAGATCAGGGTACCGCAAGAGCCCTGGGTCGGCATCTGCCGGCCCACGGGCCGGTCCGGGCCGTGGGCGCAACAGCAACGTCAGCCCTTTCTTCCAGGTAGGAGTCCGGAAGCGGAGAAAGGTGGCTGCCGCGCGGCGACGTGAGGCCGCGGCGCGCCTTCACCAGCTCGTGCGGCGGGTCAGGGCCGGAGCCCGCCGCCGCAGTCCGGTGGCGCCGGCGATCCCTATGGCTTGTCTGTGGCTGCTACCTGCGGCGCAGCCCCCAGCCGGACTCGGCTCGGGTGGGTTTGGCACTGCTCGCCAATCGCTGACATTCTCGGCAGCGACCGACTGGGCGAGCGCAGCCCTACCTGGATCTTCTCGAGATGACTGCCGATTCGCCAAACGCGCCTCGGAGCGTCCCTGAGCTGGTGGTCCGGGCGGCGCGCGACTACCCCGAGCGGGGGGTGGTGATCTACGACGGGCGCGGGCGGCGGCCCGAGCGGCGGCGGTTCGGGGAGGTGCTGGCGGCGGCGCGGGTGGCGGCGGGGCGGCTGGCGGCGCTGGGGGTCGAGCCCGGCGACCGGGTGGCGGTCTGCCTGCCGACCTGCTGGCCGTGGCTCGAGGTCTGGCTCGGCGCCCTGCTGCGGGGGGCGCTGCCGGTGGCGATCGCGCCGGGGGCGCTGCTGGGCTCGAACGAGGAGCACCTGCTGCGGCTGCAAGAGGTGCTCGAGCTGCTGGGCGGGCGGCACCTGGTCTGCCGGCCGCGGCTCGAGCGCGACGCCCGGGAGCGCGCGACCTTCGGCCCCGAGGTCACGCTGGCGACCCCGGAATCGCTGGCCGAGCTGCCGGCGGGGGACGGAGGCAGCGCCGCCGGCGACCCCGAGGCCACCGCCTTCCTGCAGCTCACCAGCGGCACCACCGGCGTCTCGCGGGCGGTGAAGATCCCGCACCGGGCGGCGCTCCACAACGCGCACGCCATCGGGCAGGCGGTGATCCGGCCGCTCGGGGTGCGGACCGACGACCCCGAGCACGCGGTGGTCTCGTGGCTGCCGCTCTACCACGACATGGGGCTGGTGGGGTGTTTCCTGGCCGGCCTGTTCCACGGCGTCGAGGTCGTGCTGCTGCCGTCGGAGGCCTTCCTGGGCCGGCCGCGGCTGTGGCTCGAGAACCTGGCGCGCTTCGGCTCGACGGCCTCGGCGGCGCCCAACTTCGGGTTCCAGTTCTGCGTCGACCAGATCGGCGACGAGGAGGTGGCGACGCTCGATCTCTCCGGGGTCAAGGCGGCGATGGTCGGCGCCGAGACGGTGCGGCCCGAGACCCTCGACGCCTTCGCGGAGAAGTTCGCCGGCCACGGCTTCGACCCGGTCGCCTTCCGGCCGTGCTACGGCCTGGCCGAGGCCACCCTGGCGGTGACCATGGACCTGGCGGGCCGGGGGCCGCGTACCCGTGCCGCCCCGTCGGGGAGCGGTCTCGCCCAGCGGCCGGTGGTCTCCCTCGGCGGCCCGGTCGCCGACACCCGGGTGGTGGTCACCGCACCCGACGGGACACCGCTCGGCGACGACCGGATCGGCGAGATCCGCGTCCGCGGCCCCGGGCTCTTTGCCGGCTACTGGGGCGACGAGGCGGCGACCGCCGCGGCGCTCGAGGACGGCTGGCTCAGGACCGGCGACCTCGGCTTCGTCCACGACGGCGAGCTGTACGTCACCGGGCGGCTCAAGGACGTGCTGATCGTGCGCGGCCACAACGTCATGCCCGAGGAGCTGGAGCGGCTGGCCGAGCGCGCCACCGGCGGTGGCGGGCTCTACCGCGCCGGCGCCTTCTCGATCACCCGCGGCGGCGAGGGCGAGGAGATCGTCATCGTCGCCGAGGTGGCGGCCCGCGGCGCCGACGAGCTGCGGCGGCTGGGCGACGCCGTCCGCAGCCGGGTCGGCCAGACCCTCGCCCTGCCGGTCGCCGACGTCGCCCTGGTGCCGGGCGGCAAGCTGCCCAAGACCACCAGCGGCAAGGTGCGCCGCGAGCGCCTGCGCCGCGACTACCTCGCCGACCGCCTGCCGCGGCTCGACGGTTCGTGAGGGGGTAAGATCCGCCCCCGGGTCGGCCGTCGCGCCCGCGGATCCCCTCACCACCGGAGTCGACATGGACAGGAAGCAGATCGCGTTGGAGGTCATCGCCGAGGTGGCGGGGGTGGAGATCTCCAAGCTCACCCCGGAGACCGAGCTGGTGGCCCAGCTCGGCATCGACTCGCCCAAGGCGCTGCAGATGCTGATCCAGCTCGAGGACCGCTTCGGGATCGAGATCGACGACGAGGACCTCGAGGGGCTGACCACGGTCGGCAACGTCCTCGACACCATCGACCGCTACGAGCGCGCGGCCCAGGCCGAGGCCACCTGACGGCGGCCGGCCGCGATCCGGAACCGCGCGGGCCCCGCCCCCGGCGCCCACCCGCATGAAGCAGCGCAACCCACGGCTCGGGCGCCGGGATCGGTGGCTCGCCGCCGCCGGTGCGGTGGTCGGCACGCTGGTGCTCAGACTGCTGGCTCTCACCTGGCGGCTCCAGGTGGTGAGCGGCGAGGAGCATGCCGAGCGCCTGCTGGCCGGCGGCGGGCCGGCCATCCTCACCGCCTGGCACAACCGCATCTTCGTCTGCGGCTATTACGTCTGGAGCCGGCTGGTGGGCCGCGGGCTCAAGGTCGGCCTGCTGGTCAGCCTGTCGCGGGACGGCGAGCTGATGGCGCGGGCCGCCGGCCGCGCCGGTCTCTACGTGGTCCGCGGCTCGGCCTCGATGGGCGGCCTCTCCGCCCTGCGGCGCCTGCGCCGCATGCTGCTCGAGGACCGCCTGAGCGTCGGCACCGCCGCCGACGGCTCGCGCGGCCCGCTCTACGACCCCAAGCCCGGCACCCTGGTCCTCGCCCAGCTCTCGGGCGCCCCCATCCTGCCGCTGGGCGGCGCCGCCGACCGCGGCTGGCGGCTCGGCTCCTGGGACCGCCTCATCGTCCCCAAGCCCTTCGCCCGCATCCGCATCGCGGTCGGCGCCCCCGTCCACGTCCCGCCCAACCCGTCCTCCGCAGAGCTGGCCGAAGGTACCCGCCAGCTCGGCGCCACCCTCACCGAGCTGGTCGAGCGCGCCGAGCAGGTCCCTCGCGGGGACCGGCAGACGGACCCCGATCCTTGAGCAGCAAGCCGATCAGCCGGCGGTTGCTGCCCGCGCGGCCCCCCGTGCCTGCAAGCAGGTTCCAGAACTGGGTAGGACAGACCGCCCGGCCTGCCCGCGCCGGCGCGGCGGCGGTCCTGCTCCTCGCGAGCTGCGGCGGGACCGAGAAAACCGCCCCGATGGTCACATCCGAGCCAACCGCGGACGCGACCCGCGCCGACGGGCTGTGGGCCGAAGGCCGGCAGCTGGAGCGGCGCGGTGATCTCGACGGCGCCCTCGAACGTTGGCGGGAGGCGATCCGCGTCGGCCCCTACGACGAGGGCCGGCGCTACTATTTCGGGGCGCGCTTCATCCAGCGTCGGCCGCTCGACGAGGTCGAGAGCTACTACCGGCAGCAGCTCGACTCCGACTCCGACCCCAAGCCGCAGACCAGCCACTACCTGTGGGGCGCCGCTCTGATGCGTCACGGCCGCCATGATCGGGCGGCCGAGCAGTTTCGGCGCGCCCTGGAGATCGACCCGGCGCACGAGATGACCCACGAGCTGTGGGGCACGATGCTGGAAGCCGGGGGCGACCTCGAGGGCGCAGTCGAGCACTATCGGCGGGCGGTCGAGATCTTCCCGGACCTCCGATCGGCCCACCTGCGGCTCGCCGGCGTTCTGGACAAGCTAGGCCGCGCCGAAGAGGCGAGCGAGCACCGCGGCCTGGCCGCCGCCAGCGACCCCGAGACGCCCCGGCGCTACCTCTACTTGGGCCGCGCCCTGTTGCGCGCCGGCCGCCCCGCAGCCGCCATCACCGAGCTGGAGAAAGCGATCGAGGCGACGCCCGACGACGCCGAGGCGCGCGCTCTCCTCGCCGAGGCACGGCGCCGCCTGGCAGGCTGAGACCCTCGGCGGAGCGACTTCGATGGTGGCCCGCAGCTCCTACGGTCCGGGCCTGACCGGTGCTCACCTGGCGGTGAGCTGGACGCCACCTGGCGCCGTCATCGGATTGCGCCCTCTGCGGTCGGCTACCGCTGCGGCTCGGGGCCTTCGCTCTCAGCGGTCAGCCGCCGGTGCAGCCGGCGGGCGGGGCCGTGCTCGGGGTCGCTCTCCAGGATCTTGTCGACCAGGGCCCGGGCCCGCTCGAAGTCGCCGGCCCCGGCGAAGAGCAGGGCCTGGTTGTAGCGCGCGACCGGGTTGGCGGGGTTGAGCGCGAAGGCACGCGAGAGGGAGGCGGCCGCTTCGTCGCGGCGGCCGAGGGCGAGCTGGGCGCCGCCGAGGCTGGCCCAGGCGTCGTCGGAGCGGGGCGAGGGCGGCGGCGCGGCGGTACCACTCGAGGGCGGCGGCGAAGTCGCGGCGGCGCACCGCCAGGTGGCCGAGGTTCATGTTGGGGGCGAGCTGCTCGGGGTCGGCCTCGAAGGCCCGGCGGTAGTGGTCGGCCGCCTCGGCGTAGCGCCCCTGCTGCTCGGCCAGGATCCCCAGGTTGTGGTGGACCAGCTCGGGGCGCGGCCGGTAGCCGAGCGCCAGCGGCAGCAGCAGCGCCGCCGTCAGCAGCGCGGCGAGCGCCGCGGCCTCGCGGCGGCGGCGCCCGGCGACCGCCTCGCCGAGCCGGCAGATCGGCACCGCGGCCAGCAGCGCCAGCGCCGGGACCAGCGGCAGCCGGAACCGCGAGAACACGAAGAACGGCACCACCGAGGCGGTCCAGCCGGCGATCCACAGCAGGGCCGGGGCGAAGGGGCGCAGCCGCCGCCGCGCCAGCCACAGGCCGGCGCAGGCCAGGACGGTCAGCCCCGGCAGCTCGAGGAGCGGCAGACCCAGCGCCGGCGAGAGGCCCCGGACGTAGTAGTAGTCGACCGCGTCGGGCTCTTCGTACCAGCTCCAGAAGCGGCGCAGCTTGCGGAGCTGGAGGGCGAGGAAGGCGGCCGGCTCCTCGCGCGCCCAGCGCAGCGACCGGCCCAGCCAGTAGCCCGAGACCTCGCGCGGCGTGAGCGGCCGGCCGAGGGCGGCCTCGGCCAGCCGCCGCGGCTCGCTCTGCTCGTAGCGAGGGATCTGCTTGCCGGGCACCAGCGGCCGGTAGGTGCCGTCGGCCTCGGGGTTGTTGCCGATGTAGAAGTTGACCCCGCCGCGCAGGCTGGTGAGGGTCGGCCCGCCGCCGAGGGCGGCGTTGCGCGCCGCGACCGGCGCCAGCACCAGGACCGCCGCCAGCACCGCCAAGGCCAGACCGGTCAACAGTCCCGCCGGCTTTCCCGATCGCGGACCTGACGGTGAGCGCGGCGACGCCGCGTGAGTCCGGCCCGCCGCAGTTGGCGTTCGGGCCCCCGTCGCCGGTGCCCGCAGCACCGCCGCCAGGGGCAGCAGGAACAGCACCGCCACCACCGCGTTCTCGCGCAGCAGGACCAGGACGCCGACCAGCAGGCCGGCCAGCAGCCACCGCCCAGGTCGCCACCGCTGCCTCCGTCGCCGCTCCCATCGGACCGAGGGCCGCCCTGCCACAGCCCCGCCACCACCCACAACAGGAAGCAGACCACGGTCACCGCCATGGACTCCTTGAGAATCTGGACGTCGTAGAAGATCAGCGGCCCGTAGACCGCCGCCACCGCCGCCGCCGCCAGCCCGATCCCGGCCAGCCGGCGGCCGCAGCGGTAGAGCGCCCAGACGCCGGCCACCGCCAGGGCGATCTGGGCCAGGTAGACGAGGTCCAGCCGTTGCCCGAACAGCGCGTAGATCGCCGCCAGGAGATAGGGATAGAGCGGCGCCTGGTAGAACGGCTCCGAGCCCAGCCAGTCGCCGGCCGCGATCGCGCGCGCCCAGCGATCGTAGTCCTCGCTGTCGAGGATCAGCTCGGCGAAGAACGGGTGCTCCCGCACCGCCAGCCAGTGGGCGAGCCGGAGCGCCAGGGCGACGAGCAGGACGGCCAGCAGCAACAGCCGCTGGCGGCCTTCGGGCGGACCGGCCGCGCGCCGGGTGGTCCGCGCTTGACCGGCTGGCGCCGCCATCCGTGATAGCTTAGCGGGTCGCGATCCGCCGCCCAGCGCTCGACGTCCCCCTCGTGGGAGGAGCCTTCCCATGGCCAAGTCCCTCTATCTGATCAACCCACGCTCCGAGATCCCGACCTACTTCGGGGCGGAGGTGTTCGAGCACTGGGGGTTCGAGCCCGCCCAGGCCAACGCCGATCTGGCGACGGTGACGGTGGCGGCGATGGCCCCGGCCGACTGGCGGGTGACGATCTGCGACGAGCACATCGGCACCGTCGACTTCGACGTCGACGCCGACTTCGTGGGGCTGACCGGCAAGGTCACCCAGGAGCGCCGGATGGTCGAGCTGGCCGGCGAGTTCCGGCGCCGCGGCAAGACGGTGATCATCGGCGGCCCCTTCGCTTCGCTGACCCCCGACGTGGTCCGCGAGCACTGCGACGTGCTGGTGGTGGGCGAGCTTGAGGGCATCGCCGAGGAGTTCTTCGGCGACCTCGAGCGCGGCTCCTGGAAGCGGGAGTACGTGGCCGAGCGGCCCGAGCTCGACACCTCGCCGGTGCCGCGCTGGGACCTCTACGACAACAGCCGCAGCCTGGTGGGCTGCGTCCAGACCTCGCGCGGCTGCCCCTTCGAGTGCGAGTTCTGCGACGTCATCCAGTACCTGGGGCGCAAGCAGCGCCACAAGCCGATCGCCAACGTGCTGGCCGAGCTGGACGTGCTCTACGACCTCGGCTACCGGGCGGTGTTCCTGTCCGACGACAACCTCACCGTCTACCGGAAGCGCGCCAAGGAGCTGCTGGCGGCGCTGAGGGACTGGAACCGGGCCCGCACCGCCGGCCCGGTCCACTTCTTCACCCAGGTGTCGATCGACGCCGCCCGCGACGCCGAGCTGATGCGGCTGCTGGGCGAGTCGGGGATGACCTGGGTGTTCATCGGCATCGAGACCCCCAACGTCGAGAGCCTCAAGGAGACCAAGAAGCGGCAGAACGTCGGCGTCGACCTGATCGGCCAGGTCGAGGTCTTCCTCGAACACGGCATCGGGGTGATGGGCGGCATGATCGTCGGCTTCGACCACGACGAAGTCGACATCTTCGAGCGCCAGTTCGAGTTCGCCATGGAGTCGCCGATCCCCTTCTTCACCCTCGGCGCGCTGGTGGCGCCCCCGACCACGCCGCTCTACGACCGCATGGAGCAGGCCGGCCGGCTGACCAAGGCCCAGGAGGACTACATCTCGGCCCCCTGGGACACCAACGTGATGCCCAGCAGGATGAGCTCCGAGGAGCTGTTCACCGGGCTGCGCTGGCTGTGCAACCAGCTCTACACGCCCGAGAACTTCACCGCCCGGATGCTCAGGATGATCGACCGGCTGGGCCCGCGGCGCGGCGCCTTCGCGCCCCAGGCCGGGCTGGCGGCGCCGCGGCTGCCGCGGCCGGTCGAGCAGCAGGCGATCAAGCTGATGCGCAAGTTCATGCGCAGCGGCCCCGCCGAGCGCCGCCTGTGGACCACGGTCTACGAGGCGATGGAGGCCAAACCGGGTAGCGAGGCGATCGCCATGCTGAACCTCTTCCGCTACGCCCAGGTGCGCTGCCTCTACGAGGTGGGTCGCTTCTACGAGCCCCACCCCACCGAGCTCTCCCCCTTCGCCGGCCAGCCGCCGGCCCCCGCCACCGAGCGCCTGGTCACCCTGGGCGCCTGACGGCGCGCCCCGGGCGGCGGTCGCGCCGGCGGCGAGCGGGAGCCGCCCCACCGAGCACCTCCATCAGGCCCCGTCGATAGGCCTCGAAGGCCTGACGTCCGGCCTCGGTCAGATGGAGCAGGGTGCGCGGGATCTTGCCCACGAACTCCTTCGTGATCTCGACGTAGCCGGCGGTCTCCAGCTTGCCGAGATGAGACGACAGGTTGCCACGAGTCAGCCCGCTCTGCCGCAACAGGAACAGGAAGTCGGCGCTCTCCACGACGGAGAGCAGCGCCATGACCGACAGCCGGGCCGGCTCGTGAATCAGCCGGTCGAGTTCGGCAAGCGACTTGAATGGGGCGCCGTCGGGCTCAGCCGGCGCCATCCAGGACCTTTCCGGGGGGCGCGTGTCTCCGCAGGAACACGACCAAGGCGGCGACGCCGTAGAGAACAAGCAGCCCTCCCACGGTGAGCAAGTAGAGCTTGACGCCGGTGTACGTCTGCGGGAACCACAGCGAGAAGGCGACCCCCAGTCCGACGGCGATCAACACGAAGGCGCGGTAGCGCCTCACGCCCGACACCGCGCCCTGGTAGATGAATCCGCCGGCCAGCAGCACCCCGGCCAGGGCGGGAGACCACTGCCTCCAGAGACCCCAGAGGGTGTTGTCCGCCCGGTCGCCGAAAAAGGCCAGGGCAACTGCCATGCCGGCAATCGCCAGGATCGTGTAGAGAGCGATACCTCGCAGGAGCTTGGCCGGCTTCTCCGCCCTCAGCTCGGCGTAACCGACTCTCGGGTAGGTGAAGCGGCGCCTGATGGCCTCGAGGATCGGAGTCAAGAAGACCATCAGCAGAATCCAGGGGACCAGCAGGCCGTCGTCGTGAATCCAGCCGGCCGTAGCGGCGAGAAAGACCCCGAGCAGGATCTCGGTCAAGCCGTCCTGCTGGAACGTCCACCACGCGGCCTGCTCGACTTTCTTGAGATGGAGGATCCTCGACATGTCGCACCTCTGCAAACTAGTCTATTGCTACAGATAAGTCTGTACTACAAACCATAGAATGTCAAGGGCCCATGGGCCTCCCGCCAGCGCGGCGTCCGGGCGTCTGCCAAGGCCACTAGTGGTCTGTGACACTCGAATCGGTAGTGGATGGGCGAGCCATCGCGGCCGAGATCCAGGCGCGCCGACGCAGTCATAGCGGGGACTATGGCGAGGAGGCGCAACGCCGAGATCGGCTGGGAGGGCCGCTCAGGCACTATCGATTTGGGTGTTACAGGCCACTAGGGCGCAGCCCTGGCCGTCGGCTCGGCGCTCGGCGCGAGTTCATCCAGCGCCGCCAGGGTCACCGCCAGTCGATCCGGCGCCACCTCCCGGACCAGGTCCGGGAAGCGCGGATCGGCGAGGATCCGGGCTACCTGCTCTTCAGCCAGGTCGATCCGAGCCGTCGACCCGTCGTCACAGCGGATCTCGACCGTGGTCGGCGAGTAGATGAACCCGATGAGCACGTCCACCAGCCCGTTGACGAAGCTCACCTTCTGGTGGATGGTGGCGTTGCCCGAAGGGCAGAACTTCTCCAAGTCCAGCTCTTTCTGGAGCTCCGGCCGGATCAGCCCGAAGATCCAGTGGTGATGCCAGTGCCGGTAGACGATCTCGCCGTCCGGGGCACCGGCACCCACGTTGTAGGTGTGCTGGAAACAGGCCGTGAGCCCGACCGCGAGCAGGACTAGCGCAGCCTTCCGCATGGTGGTTCCTCCTCTCGTTCAGCGAACTTCCCTCCATCCCTTTAAGCGCTCTCTCCGCTGAATTGCTGCAGCGCAGCTCGAGGTTGGCTTAGTGTTCCCGCGGTGGCGCCATTGGTGGGCCGCGGCGGCGGCTGGCACCCGGCTCGCCTTCTGCGGTAATCTTTCCTGTAACAGTGCCTGCGATGTCGCACTCGCCATCCCCTCCGCGGCAGCACCTTCCCGGAGCGAACTCCGGGTGGAGTCCGCCGCGGTCGGTTACGGGTTGAAGGAGGAGAGCAATGCCGAACGCGCCACGCCGCTACCGTTCACCCTGGATCCTCGTAGCGATCCTCGGGGCCGCCGCCCTCGTCGCCCCGCGGGACGCGCCCGCCGAGGGCGCCCCGCCGGCCGAGAACGTGGTCCAGATCCAGATCGTCGGGCAGCCGGGAGCCGAGGAGCTCAAGATCGTCCACCGCGGGGTCGGCATCTGCCGCAAGGCGAGCGCCGACTGCGCGAACCAGGTCACCTGGCAATGGACCGGCAAGCCCAAGGCGGGCGCCAAGATCGTCATCCGGTTCATCACCGGCACCGCCTTCGCGAACAACTGCCTGGTCGACGCCATGGGCAAGCCGCGAGTGGAGTTCGAGATCGCGGCGGCGGGCAGCGACACCTCGGCGACCGCCAGCGAGTTCTGCCCGCCCAAGTCGGCCTGGATCTACCAGGTCAGCTGCGTGATGACCAACGGCAGCGGCCTTTGCCCGGGCATCGCGCCGATCGACCCCGGGGTGATCATCGGGGGCTAGCCCAGGACCCGCTCAACCGCCGGTGAGGGCCCTGAACTCCCGGTGGCGGCGTAGCGCGGCGAACTCGTCCTCGTCGCGGATCAGCTCGGCCGAGGCGCCGAGCTCGATCGCCCGTCGAAGCAATGCCAGGGCCTGCGGCGGGTCGTCGCACAGGCCGTAGACGTAGGCCGCCTGGTGGGCGTTCTGCGCCGTGTCGGGCAGCTCGGGGCGGAGCGCGGCCACCAGCTCCAGGGCGCGACCGCACTCCTCGCCACGGGCGGCGTAGAACGCCTGCCGGAGGCGCAGGTCATGGCTCTCCGGGTTGGTGGCGAGCTCGGCCTCGACCAGCTCGAGGGCCTTGCGGTACTCCTCCAGAGCCTCCTGCCGGCGGCCAATCCGGCTCAGCAGGTCGGCGAGGTTGCGCCGCACCTGGTCGTTGCGGGGATCGAGCCGCACCGCCTGCCGGTAGTAGCGGCCGGCCTTTTCCCACCGGTCGGCCCGCTCCGAGAAGTAATAGGCGGTGCCGATGTTGCTCGCCAGACGGGCGCTGCGCACCGGAGCGTGGATCCGGTCGTAGGCGGCGATCGCCGCCTCCGGGCGTCCCTGCGAGATCTCCAGCGTCGCCAGGTTCTCCTGCGGCAGGCTGATCGCCCGCGGCACCAGCTCCACGGCCTTCTCCCAGGCGCTTCGGGCCTCGTCGTAGCGGCCCAGCCGCCAGTAGAAGCTGCCTAGGATGTTCCAGTTGTACCAGTCGCTGCCCCCCAGCAGCGTGGCGCCGCGATAGGCCTGCTCGGCGGCGGCCAGATCTCCCGCCTGCTCGTAGCTCTTGCCCAGCTCGCGCTGCGCTTCCTGGGGCTTGGGGTGATTCTCGAGGATCGTCCTCAGCGCCGCGATCGAGTCCGAAGCCCGCCCACTGCCCCGCAGCACCCGGGCCAGCGCCACCTGGGCCGCCGGCAGCTCGGGATCGATCTCGAGGGCGCGCCGGGCGGCCCCCTCGGCCGTCTCCAGCGCCGCCGGGTCTTTGTCGCGGACGCCGATCCACCAGCGGGCCTCGCTCATCCCCACGTAAGCCAGGGCGAACTCCGGGTCGACGCGGATTGCCTGCTCGAGAAGCTCTATCGCGCTCTCCGGGTTACCGGCCTGAGCGGGGTCCTCGAGCAGGGCCCGACCCTGCAGATACAGGTCGTAGGACCGGAAGGACCGCGTCGGGTCCCGGGCCAGCCGCTCCTGCTCGCGCGGGGTGAGCGGGATCTCGAGCACCTCGGTCAACCGCCGGCCGAGCTGCCGCTGGAGACCGACGAGATCGTTCGCCGGACCGCGGAGCTCGTTCGGCCACAGCACGTCCCCCGCCGCGTCGAGCAGCTTGGTCGCAACCAGCAGCTCCTCTCCCGCGGCCCGCACCTCCCCCTCGAGCAAAGTCCCGACGCCGAGCCGACGGGCGATCTGGCTGGGAGCGAGCTCCTCCCCGCGGTCGCTCCAGGCCTCGGCCCGGCTGAGCACCTGGAGGCCCGCGACCTCGCTCAGCGTGGTGATCAGGCCGGCCGCCAGCCCGTCGACCACATAGTCTCTCCCCGGGTCGCCGGTGAGGTTGTGGAACGGCAGCACGGCCAGGTGGCGGAACTCCGCCGTGGGGCGGCTCACCAGCAGGGCGGAGGCGGCGGCCAGCAGGATCGCCGCCAGCACCGCCACCAGGTAGCGCCGCCGTACGTAGCGGCGGAGCGAGGGTCCCGGAGCAGCCGCCGCGATCAGCGTCGGCGCCTCGTCTGCGGCCGGGTCGACCAGCATCGACAGGTCGCGCTCGGCCGCGGCAGCCGAGGGATAGCGGTCTTCCCTGCGCGGGGCCAGCAGCCGGGCGAAGACCGCCTCGAGCTCCGGCGGCACGCCGGCAACCGCCTCGCCCAGAAGCGGTGCCGGCCGGTTGAGGATCGCCTGGCACAGGGCGGGGATGCTGTCGGCGACGAAGGGCGGCCGGCCCGCGATCAGCTCCCAGAGCACCACCCCCGCCGACCACAGGTCGCTCCGCGGGTCAAGCTCTTCGCCGCGCACCTGCTCCGGCGACATGTACGCAAAGGTGCCGAGCGTGGTGCCGGGCCGGGTGGGCCCTCCCTGGTCCACCAGCTTGGCGAGCCCGAAGTCCACCAGCTTGACCTCGCCGCGCCCGGTCAGCATGACGTTGGCCGGCTTGACGTCGCGATGGACGATCCCCGCCTCGTGGGCGCGCCCCAGACCGCGCAGGATCTGCCGGCCGATCGCGATGGCCTCTGCGGTCGGCACGGCCCCTTCACGCAGCCGGTGCTTGAGCGTCCGGCCCTCGCAGAACGCCATGCAGATGTAGAGCTGGCCGTCGCCGGCCTCCCCGATGTCGTGGATGGTGCAGATGTTGGGATGGTCGAGCGAGGAGGCGGTCTTGGCCTCGCGGACGAACCGCTCCCGGGCCTCGGCGTCCTGGTCGAGCCCGGCCGGCAGGAACTTGAGGGCGACGAACCGCTCGAGTCGGGTGTCCCAGGCCTTGAACACGACCCCCATGCCGCCTCCCCCGAGGCGCTCGCCGATCTCGTAGTGACCCACCCGCTGTGGAACCGTCATCCGCAACGGGATTCTAAACACTTGCTCGGCGCGGTCGCCGGCCGCGTGCGGTAGCCGGAGGGGCGGAGCCAGCGACGCGGCCCGCCGCTTGCACCGGTTGCTGGCCGTGTGCGCCAGACGGCACTGGCCATGGGCTGACAACGAGCGGCCGCTGTCAATTTGCGGCTTCGGCAGTCACGTTTTTTTTCAGGTTCGACCGAATAGGGCCTGCCGCGCGCGGAGCCCGCACCAACGAGGTGACGGCATGAGAACCCGGTGGTTGCTTCTCCCAGTCCTGACTGCGGCGTTGAGCGTAGCGCCGGCGACGGCGGCTGCGGTGCCTGCCAGCGAGGCCCCCTGGCTGAGCCCGGCGTTCGAGGCGGCGCCGGCCGCCGTCGCCGAGGCGGCGCGGCGGGCGACGGCCGACGAGCCGGCCGCCATCGCCGTGCTGGTCTCGGACGTCGCCCACTCCTTCGACACCGAGGGCCGGCGGACCTACCACCGGCGGCTGGTCTATCGGATCAACGCCGCCGAGGGTCTCGACGGCTGGTCGCGTGTCGAGTCCGAGTGGTCGCCGTCGCTCGAGGAGCGTCCCCTGCTGGTGGCCCGCGTGATCACGCCCCGCGGCGAAGAGTACCGGCTCGACCCGGCGACGATCAGCGAGGGTCCCGCGAGCACGGTCTCCAACCAGATCTTCGACGACCGCCGCACGGTCGAGGCGCCGCTGCCCGGTCTGTCGGTGGGAGCGGTGGTCGAAGAGGTGGTGACGGTGCGCGAGCACCGGCCCTTCTACCGGGCGGGGGTGACGATCCAGGAGGTCCTGGTCAAGTGGGCCCCCGTCTACCGCGGCCGGGTCTCGGTCATGGCCCCGGCGGCCACCCCGCTCCGCTACCGGCTGCAGCTGCTCGACGGCGCCCGCGTCGCCGAGACCGAGGCCGACGGCCAGCGGCGGATCACCCTCGACTACGCCAACCTGCCGGCCTTCGACGGCGTCGAGCCGGGGCTGCCCCCCGACCGGCCGCGGGTACCGGCCTTCTTCTTCTCGACCGGCGAGAGCTGGGCGGCGATCGCCGAAAGCTACTCGGAGCTGGTCGAGGCCCGGATCGCCGAGACGCCGGCCGGTCCGCTGCTGGCGGCCGCCACGCGTGGCCGGCGGCAGGGCGGGGTCGACGACCTCCTCGCCTGGGTGCGCCGCGAAGTGCGCTACACGGGGCTCGAGCTGGGGACCGCGGGCATCGTGCCGGTGACCCCGGCCGAGACCGTGCGCCGCAAGTTCGGGGACTGCAAGGACCAGGCGACCCTGCTCGCCGCCCTGCTGCGCGGCCGCGGCGTCGAAGCCCACGTGGCGCTGGTCCAGACCGGGCCCGGTCAGGACGTGCCGGCGACGCTGCCCGGTCTCGGACAGTTCGACCACGCCATCGTCCACCTGCCAGGCCCGCCGGCCCGATGGATCGACCCGACCAGCACCCACACCCGGGCCGGCGAGCTGGCGCTCGGGCTCCAGGGCCGGCTGGCGCTCATCGCCGCGCCCGGCACCACCGAGCTGGTGCGGCTGCCCGCCAGCGGCTCCGGGGACAACCTGGTCGTCGAGCGGCGCCACATGCTGCTCGCCGACTTCGGGCCCGGCCGGGTGGTGGAGACCACCGAGTACCGCGGCTCGCTCGAACAGGAGATGCGCGAGGTCTACGCCGGCTCCGACCCGGCAGCGATCCGCACCCAGCTCGAGGAGTACACCATCGAGAGCTACCTGGTTGAGCGGGTGGCGCGCGCCCGGCACAGCGACCCAGTGGACCTCGCCACCCCGTTCAGGATCGAGCTCGTCGGCGAGGCGGCGGCGCGCGCCTCGGCCGACCTCACCGAAGCGGCGGTCGGGATCGAGCTGTCGAGCCTGTTCCTCAACCTGCCCGACGAGCTGTTCGAAGAGGACGCTCCGCGCCGCCAGCCGTACGCCTTCACCCAACCGCATCGCGCCGAGATCCGCTACCGCATCGAGCCGCCGCTGGGGATGGCGCTGGTGGGGCTGCCGGAGACCGCAGAGCGTCTGATGGGAGGCGCCCGCTTCGCGCTCGCGGCCCGCGAGACCACCGACGGCGCCGTCGAGCTCGACCTGCTCTTCGACACCGGCCCGCGGGTCAAGAGTCCCCGCCAGTTCGAGGAGCTCAGGGAAGGCGTCACCGAGCTCGCCGACCGGGAGGTCTTCCTGGTCCGCTTCGAGCACGAGGCGCAGGCCCATCTCGCCGCCGGCCGCCTCCGCGAGGCGATCGCCCAGCACCGGCGGCTGCTGGCCGCGGAGCCCCGGAAGGCCATCCACCGGGTACGCTTCGTCCAGACGCTGCTCGCCGCCGGTCTGCAGCCGGCCGCCGTCCGCGAGGCGCGCCGGGCGGTCGAGCTCGAGCCCTCCTCGGCCACCGCCCGGTGGGTGCTGGGCTGGGCGCTGCAGCACGACGAGCTGGGGCGCCGCTTCGGCGACGGCTTCGACTACGCCGGCGCGGTCGCCGCCCTGCGCCGGGCCAAGGAGCTCGACCCCGGCAGCCAGCTGGCCCGCGCCGAGCTGGCCATCCTGCTCGAGCACAACGCCCACGGCATCCACTTCGGCGAGGGCGCCGACCTCGAGGCGGCGGTGGCCGAGCACCTGAGCTTCCGCGAGGACTTCGGCAACGACGGCCTCGACGCCAACATCATGCAGGGGCTGCTCTACTCGGGCCGCTTCGCGGAGCTCGAGGAGTTCACCGAATCACTCTCCTCGCCGGACAGCGGCAGCCTCCACCGGCTGCTCGCCATCACCCTCAACCGCGGCCCCCGCGAGGCGATCACCGCGGCGGGACGCACCATCAAGGACGCCGAGGACCGGCTGAGCAGCCTGTCGGTGGTCAGTCAGGAGCTGGTCAAGCTGGGGCACTACCGGCTGGCGGCCGCCCTGCTCCAGGAGCTCGCCCGCTTTGGCGACAACCCGGGCGCCATCCTCGCCCGCGCCCGGATGCTCGAGCAGTTCCGCCGGCTGGAGGAGATCGAGCCCGACCGGCGGCAGCCGGAAGGGGTCGTCACCGAGTTCATCCGGCTGGTGGCGAGCGAGGACTTCGGCTACGAGACCGCCCGCGGCCTCTTCCACCCGGGCCTCTTCGAGGTCCCCGGTCTCGAACCCGAGACGGTCGACGCCTATCTGCGCGACGGCATGAAGGACGACGACCCGGCCAGCGCAACGCTGGTCGATCAACAGGGCATGAGCCGCAAGGTCCTCGCCGAGCTGATGCTGGGGGCGCTCGACCTGACCGCCGAAGGCGACGACGCGATCGGCTATCGAGTGAGGGTCGAGGGGCGCATGGGAGCTTCCCAGCAGATCAGCAACGTCTTCGTCGCCGCCCACGGCAAGGAGTACCGGCTGGTGGCCAGCGAGGACGTGATCGCCGGCCTGGCGCTCGAGGCGCTCCGCAGTCTCGCCCGGGGCGAGCCGGAAGTCGCGCGTCGCTGGCTCGACTGGGCTGCCGAGGAGTACCCCGAGCTGGGGATCGAAGACCCGCTGATCGAGCGCGTCTTCCCGCGGCTGTGGCGCGCCCTGGAAGGCGCCGACGCGGCGGCGATGCGGGTGGCCGCCGCGACGCTGCTGGTGGAGGAGGGCCTCACCGAGGCTGGCGTGCCGATCCTCGCGGAGCGGCTCGCGGCCCGGCCCGCCGGCGACGAAGCGCTGCTGCTGCGCATCGCCATGCTCGACGCCCACATGAACGAGCGCCGGTTCGCAGAGGCGCACGAGCTCGCCCGCGAGGTGCTGGCCGCGACCGGCTCGAAGGCGGCCTTCGGCGCCGCCGTCGACTCGCTGCTCGCCCTCGAGAGGTTCGAGGAGGCCGAGGCCGCGATCAGCAAGCGCCTCGCGCTGGCGCCCGACGACCGCGCCGCGCTCCGCGCCCAGGGCCGGCTGGCGGCCGGCCGCATGGACCTCGACCTCCACTTCGCCACCTGCCAGAAGCTCCAGGAGCTGGACGCCGCCAACGGCAGCACCTACAACGGCTGGGCCTGGATGCACCTGTTCCGCGAGCCGCTGGCCGCCGAGGCGGTGGAGCTGGCCGAGCGCGCCGCCCAGCTCACCGACTACGAGCGCTGGGACGTGCTCCACACCCTGGCCTCGGTCTACGCCAGCGCCGGCCACCCCGAGGCCGCCTACAAGACGATCGTCAAGGGCGTCGACCTCAAGCCGGACAAGACGCCCGGCGAGGCCGACTGGTACGTCCTCGGACGCATCGCCGAGGAGTACGGCCTCGACGACGACGCCCGCGCCTACTACCGCCGCGTCGGCGACGACGAGGAGGACGGCCCCACCACCGCCGCCCTCGCCACCCGCCGCCTGGCCTCGCTCGGCAAGCGGTAGCAGAAGACCCCCTGCTAACGTACGGCGATTCGCCGGGCCCCGGTGTCCCGCGGAGGGACCGGACGTGCTCGACAGACCCGGCGCCAGGAAAGTCGCCGCCGGCGCGGTCGCCATCGGCCTGATCGCCGCCCTGGCGCTGCTGCGCCGGCCGGCGGCCGACCTGGTGCTGTCGCTGGCCGAGCGGGTCGAGGCGCTGGGTTGGATCGCCCCGGCGGCGTACGTCGGCCTGTTCGCCGCGGCGATCCCGCTGCTGGTCCCGGCGACGCCTTTTCTGCTGATTGCCGGCATCCTGTTCGGGCCGGTCCTCGGCGTCTTCTACGCCTTCTTCGGCAACCTCCTGGGCGGCGCCCTCTCCTTTGCGCTGGCGCGGAGGCTGGTGCGGGCGCGGGTCGAGCGCAAGCTCGCCTCGCTGACCGGCTTCGCGGTGATGACCCGGGCGCTGCGCGGCGAGGGACTCCGCGGCGTGGCCCTCGTCCGGCTGTCGCCGGCGCTGCCGGCCTGGCTCATCAACTACGCGCTCGGCGCCAGCCGGATCCCGTGGCGCCACTACTGGCTGTCGTCGCTCGCCATCGTCCCCACGACGGCGCTGTTCGCACTCTCCGGCGCCGGTCTCGGCGACCTGGCCGCGCTGGAGCGCGGCGCCGAGCCGCGGCACGGCACGCTCTACTATGTGCTCCTGGGGGCGGGCATCGCGGCGACGATCGGCGCCTCGCTGCTGCTCGGCCGCCGCGCCCGCAAGGTGCTGGAGGAACTGGATGACCGGCAAGAAGACTGAGACCGCGGCGGACGGCGGCCGGGTCCTGGTGACCTTCTCGCGGAGCTGGCAGGCCCTGGCCGCGATCCGCAGCCTGGGCAGCCGGGGGCTCGAGGTCATCGCCGGCGACGAGCTGGCGCTGACCCCCGGGGCGCTCTCCCGGTACGCCATCGACTCCTTTCGCTACCCGAATCCCGCCGCCGACCCGGACGGCTTCCTCGCCGCCCTCGAGGAGGCGGTGCAGCGCTTCCGGCCGGCCGGCGGCGCGCCCTACGTCCTGCTGCCGGTGCATCGCGAGACCTATCTGATCGCTCGCCACCGCCGGCGGTTCGAGCCGCACGTCGCCCTGGCGCTGCCACCGTCGGAGCAGATCGAGGCGGTGCGGGACAAGGGACGGCTGGTCGAGCTGGCGCGCGAGATCGGGGTGGAGACCCCGCGCACCTGGGCTCCCGCGTCGGGTCGCGAGCTCGAGCAGGCTCTGGAAGAGATCGAGTATCCGGCCTTCGTGAAGGTGCGCAAGGGGGTAGCCGGGGTCGGCATCGAGAAAGTGGAGACTGCCGAGGAGCTGCGGACGGCCTTCGAGGACCTGGCGGCCCGCGTTCCACCCGGGGAGGGCCCGCCGATCGTTCAAGAAGCGGCCCCGGGCGACGACTACTGCGTGAGCGCCCTGCTCGACTCGGGGCGCACCCGCGCGGTGATGACCTACCGCAACCTGCGCACGGTCGCCGAGGGGGCGCCGGGCGCCATCCGCCGGACCGTCGAGGCGCCCGCGCCCGAGGCCGGGGCCGTCAAGCTGCTCGAAGCGCTGGAGTGGCACGGCATCGCGGAGGTCGACTTCATGTGGACGGGCGAGCCGGGCGACCCCGCCTACCTGATCGAGGTCAATCCGCGCCTGTTCGGGGGCCTCTTCCAGGCCATCGCCTCGGGCGTCGACTACCCGTGGATGCTCTACCGGCTTGCCCTCGGTCTGGGGGTCGAGCCGCCGGCGGAGATCGACCTCGAGGTGGTGTCCGAGACGCCGGTCGTCGGGCTCCTCACCACGCTGCGCGAGGCGGCCGAGAACGCGGTGCGTTGGGAAGCGATCGAATCGGCCTGGGCCGAGGCCAGGACGCACCTCGCGGGCGGCTCGCCGAGCGACGGGCTCAAGTCGCTGTGGGCCGGGCTCAAGGAAGGGCTCGACCCCGAACAGCGGCAGGCGGTGCTCGAAGGCCTGCTCGAGGAGCGAGAGGCCACCGTCTCCCAGCTCTTCGCCGACGACGACCCCCGGGCGGCGCTGGGGCTGCTCTACCCGCTGGCGATCTTCCTGCGGCGGGGCAAAGTCACCCCCGGAATGATGGTGGGCACCGAGCCGGTCGAAGAGGGGCCGGGTGAGGTGGGCTCGGACGATGAGCAACCGGCCGACGAGCTGCCGGCTGGGGAGGAGGCCGATCGGCGATGACGGCGGGCGGCCGGCGGCCCGGGCGACGGGTGATCGCCTGGCTGGCCCTCGCCGCCCTGTCGACGGCGGTCGTGCTGGTCACCATGAGCAGGTCGCGCGACCCGTCGGCCGGGCCGACGATCCTGCTGTCCCTGGACCGCACGCTGTGGCACCGGCTCGGCCTCAGCCGCTTCACCTACATCCGGTCGCTCGAGCGGGCGGGGGCCGAAGTCCGGGTCTTCGACTTCGTCAGCGGCGTGGCTGGCGCCGCGGACCAAGAGTTCGCCCGGCGCCTGCTCGAAGGAGTCGACGGCCTGGCGCTGAGCGGCGGCGGCGACGTCGATCCGCGCCTCTACGGCGGCCGGCTCGAGAGCTCGCTGGAGGTCCGGCCGGAGCGCGACCGCTTCGAGCTGGCGCTGCTCCGCGAGGCCGAGGCCCGGGGCCTGCCGGTCCTGGGCATCTGCCGGGGCGCCCCGCGCATCAACGTGGCCCGCGGCGGCACCCTGCGCAACATCCGCGAGGATCCCGAGCTGCGCCGCCGCCATCGGCGGCTGCGGGGCCACGCCGTCGAGCTGGTCGCCGGCAGCCGCCTCGCCCGGCTGCTGGGCACCGAGCGGATCGGCCGGGTCGTGACCTACCACGGCCAGGCCGTCGAGCGGCCAGGCGAGGGGCTCGAGATCGTCGGCCGGGCCGGCGACGGAGTGGTCGAGGCGATCGAGCTCGCCGGCGACGGGGCCCGCTGGCTCATCGGCGTCCAGTGGCATCCCGAGCTGTCGCCGGTCAGCCGCCAGCAGCGCAAGCTCTTCGCCGGGCTGGTAGCGGCTGCCCGCCGGAGCGACGTCGCAGCCGGGTCTTCCTAGAAGCGGCTTGGCAGCGCCCAGCGCTGGCCTCCTGGCCACGCCCGGTGGAGGTCCGCCCGCGCCTCTGGCCCGGGCAGCCAACCCGACCCGATTCCGCCAGGTCAGCTAGACCGCCGGGGCGGGCAGCGTCACCCAGAACATGCCGCGCAGCTCGTCGACCTGGAAACCGGTTGCCCGGTCCTCCGGGTAGAGCCTGCGGATCTCCTCGAGCAGGGACGGGTCGACGCTCGGGCCGTGGCAGGTCAGGCACATGGCCTGGAGGCGGATCGGCTCGACGTAGCCCACGGTGGCCTCGTCGATCCTGACCGCCCGCGGCGCCGCGCCCGCCGGGTCCTCCAGGTACGCGCCCAGCAGCGGCTCCATCCACGGCGCCGGGGCGTTGGCCGGGTTGCGCAGCCGGTGGCTGGTGCGGCCGACGCGGACGCCTCCGGTGCTCTGCGCCGCGGCGATCCCCGGCGCCTCCAGCCGGCAGACCTGGATCGCGTTCACCGGCCCGCCCGCCTCCAGCGCATCGAGCAGGGCGTCGCGGAGCTGCTCCTTGAGGGGTTGAAGCACCGCCTGGGCCTGCTGGACCTGCTGCGGCGACACCTGTCCCAGTCTCTGCTCGGACACCTCTTCGGCGGGCGGGCTTCCGCAGGCCACCGAGATTACGCAGAAGAGAACAGGTAGGAGGAAGACGGAGAACCGTGATTCGCTGGCGGCGAGGACCGCTGGTCCCCGCGCCACTGCTCTCACCGCCTGTTTTCGCTTCATCGCCTTCTCCTCCCGCCAAAATCATAGTCGCCTCGGACCACCAAAGTCCCTCCAGTCCCTGCTGGAAGTCCCCAAGTTCGACTGCCGCCGGGGAGGAGGCGACCGGCTGGCGCCCCGGCCGGCTGGTAATGTCGTCGGCCGACGACTGCCATGGGAGGACCAGGATGAGGCGCTTCCAGCCGTTCGAGATGGAGCGGATGATGTCCCGCTACGAGCAGGAGGTGGACTACAACCTGTCGGAGAGCGGGGTGCACCCGATGCGGCTCGCCGAGCTGCTGGAGCACCGGCCGGGGGCGCTCGACGGGCTGCTCGCGACCGAGCTCAACTACCCGCACGTCAACGGCATCCCCGAGCTGCGCGAGAACCTCGCCCGGCTCTACGCCGGGGCCGGGCCGGAGAACGTGCTGGTCACGGTCGGCGCCATCGAGGCCAACTACATCACCACCGACACCTTGCTCGGGCCCGGCGACGGCATCGCGGTGATGCTCCCCAACTACATGCAGATCTGGGGGCTGGCCAAGAACCAGGGGCTGGAGCTGACCACCTTCCGGCTGCGCGAAGAGGAGGGCTGGGCGCTCGACGTCGCCGAGCTGCAGGCGGCGGTCACCCCGTCGACCAAGCTCATCGCCGTCTGCAACCCCAACAACCCCACCGGCCACATCCTGAGCGAGTCCGAGATGGCGGCGATCGTCGCCGCGGCCGAGCGGGTCGGGGCCTGGATCCTGGCCGACGAGGTCTACACCGGAGCCGAGCGCGAGCGCGACGAGGAGACGGCGTCGTTCTGGGGGCGCTACCCACGGGTGGTGGCGGTGGGCAGCATGAGCAAGGCCTACGGACTGCCCGGTCTGCGGCTGGGCTGGGCGGTGGCCCCGGCCGACATCGTCGAGGAGATCTGGGCGCGGCACGAGTACGTGACCCTGGCGGCGACCATGCTCTCCAACAAGCTGGCGGCGATCGCCCTGGCGCCCGAGGTGCGGCCGCAGATTCTGGCGCGCACCCGGGGGCTGATCCGCCGCGGCTACCCGGTGCTCGAGTCCTGGATGAACGAGCGACCGGGGCTGTTCGAGATCGTGCCGCCCCAGGCCGCCGCTATCGCCTGCGCCCGCTACCACCTCGAGGTCGGTTCCACCGCGCTCGTCGAGCGGCTGCTGCGCGAAGTCAGCGTCCTGGTGGTGCCGGGCGAGCACTTCGGGCTCGACCGCCTGCTCAGGATCTCGTTCGGGCTGCCGCCCGATTACCTGCGGGCGGCGCTCGACCGGATCGGCGGAGTGATCGGCGCCTTGCAGGCCGACAGGGAGCCGCAGCCGGTCGCGCCACGCGCCGGGTGAGCCCGCCGGTGCATGGAGCGCCCCCCGATCGACGTCACCGGATCAGCGCCTCGCAGGAACGCCTCTCCATGAGCGCCTCCCCATGAGCGCCATCGAGCGGCTCGCCCCGGCGGTGGCCGCGGCCGAGCGGCGGCTGCGCGAGCACCTGCGGGTCACCGAACTGGTGCCCTCGCTCGAGCTCGGGAAGAAGAGCGGCGCCACCGTCCTCTGCAAGCTCGAAAACCTCCAGCCCACCGGCTCCTTCAAGGTGCGCGGGGCGATGAACGCGCTGCTCGAGCTGGGCGCCGAGGGGCGCGGGCGCGGCGTCGTCGCCGCCTCGACCGGCAACCACGGGGCGGCGGTGGCCTGGAGCCTGGCCCGGCTGGGGGCCCCGGGACTGGTCTACGTCTCCGAAGAGGCCTCGCCGAGCAAGGTGCGGGCGATCGAGCGCTGGGGAGTCGAGGTGCGACGGGTGCCCGGCGACCCGCTGGAGGCCGAGCTGGCCGCCCGGCGAGAGGCCGAGGAGCAGGGCCGGACCTACCTCTCGCCCTACAACGGCTGGCCGGTGGTCGCGGGGCAGGGGACGACGGCGGTCGAGCTGGCCCGCCAGGCCGAGCGCATCGACGCCGTCTACGTGGCGCTGGGCGGCGGCGGGCTGGCGGCCGGGATCGCCGGCTATCTCAAGTCCTTGCGGCCCGGGGTCGAGGTCATCGGCTGCTCGCCCGAGAACTCGCCGGTGATGATCGAGTCGGTCAAGGCCGGGCGCATCCTCGACCTGCCCTCCAGGCCGACGCTCTCCGACGGCACCGCCGGCGGCCTCGAGCCCGGGGCGATCACCTTCGACCTTTGCCGCGAGCTCATCGACGGCTACGTCACCGTCAGCGAGGCCGGGATCCGCGCCGCGCTGCTCGACTTCATGGACGAGCAGCACCTGCTGATCGAGGGCGCGGCGGCGGTGGCGATCGCCGGCTTCCTCGAGGCGGGCCGCCGGTGGGAGGGCGCCACCGTGGCGCTCGTCATCTGCGGCGGCAACCTCGGCCTCGACACCCTGCGCGCCCTGCTGTGCGAGGCGGCATGAAGGTCGTCGGGCTGTCCGAAATCCGCGCCGTCCTGGCAGAGATCGACCTCCTGCCGCTCCTCGAGGAGGGCTTCGCCGCCTACTCCGCGGGGCGCGCCAACGTGCCGCCGGTGGGCGAGCTGCTGCTCCCCGAGGGCGAGGTCCACATCAAGTACGGCGCCCTCGAGGGCGACGAGTTCTACGTCGTCAAGATCGCCTCCGGCTTCTACGGCAACCCGGCCCGCGGCCTGCCCTCGGGCAACGGCCTGATGCTGCTCTTCCGCCAGGCGACCGGCGAGCCGGTGGCGCTGCTGCTCGACGAGGCGTACTTGACCGACGTCCGCACCGCGGCCGCCGGCGCCATCGCCGCCCGCCATCTCGCCCCGCGCCGCGTCGAGCGCGTCGGCGTCGCCGGCACCGGCGTCCAGGGCCGGCTGCAGGCGATCCACCTGAAACCGGTGACGCCCTGCCGCGATCTGCTGGTCTGGGGCCGCGGCGAAGAACAGCTCGCGGCCTACCGCGCCGCCCTCGAGCGCGAGGGCTTCCGGATCGAGACCACCCGCGACCCGGCCGAGCTGCTGCGGACCTGCAACCTCGTCGTCACCGCCACCGCGGCCCGCCAGCCGCTGCTCGCCGCCGCCGACCTCCGCCCCGGCACCCACCTCACCGCCGTCGGCTCCGACACTCCCGACAAACAGGAGCTCGAGGCCGCCATCCTCGCCCGCGCCGACCTGGTGGTCGCCGACAGCATCCCCCAGTGCCTCCTCCGCGGTGAGATCCACCACGCCCTCGCCGCCGGCCTCATCGCCGAAGACGACCTCATCGAGCTCGGCGCCGTCATCGCCGGCACCGCCCCCGGCCGCACCACCGACGACCAGATCACCGTCGCCGACCTCACCGGCGTCGCCGTCCAGGACATCAAGATCGCCGAGGCGGTCTACCGGCGGCTGGCGGGCTAGCCCGTACGGGCCACCAATGGCATACTGTACACATGAAACGCACAAATCTTGTGCTTCCAGAGTCGTTGCTCGACGAAGCCCGGCGCCTCAGTGGTGAGCGGACCTACTCGCGGACGGTGACTCGCGCCCTGGAGGAGTTCGTTCGCCGGGTCAAGGCCCGGCAGATCCTCGAGCTCCGCGGCAGCGGGCTGTGGCGGGGCGACCTGGCCGCCATGCGCGACGACGAGGTCGCCGAGGGCCGGTGATCCTGGTCGACACCTCCGCCTGGATCGAGTTCTTCCGGCGGCAGCGCCCCTACGACCTGGAGACCCGGATCGGCCTCGACGAGGTCGTGACCTGTCTGCCCGTAGTCCAGGAGGTGCTCCAGGGCTTCGACGACCCGGCGGCCTACGCCACCGCACGCGACGCCATGCTCGCGCTGCCGATCGTCGAGTCCCCCCTCGGCCTCGGCGTGTTCGAAGAAGCTGTCGACCTCTTCCGCCGCGCCCGCCGCGTCGGCCTCACCGTGCGCTCCGGCGTCGACTGCCTGATCGCCGCCTGCGCGATCCGGCACGACCTGCCGGTCCTCCACCACGACCGCGATTTCGACCATCTCGCCCGAGTCGCACCGCTCAAGGTCCAGCGGATCGCCGACTGAGAGATGAATTCTCTCGCGCTCACTGAATGGCATTCAGTCGGTCAGACGCTCAGCAGGCGCTCGAGGATGACGTCTTCCAGATCCCGGCGGCCGTCGAAGACGGCGAGGACGACGACCAGGTCTTCGTAGACGCGACAGAGCAGTCTGTAGGGCGGGATCTGGAGCTCGCGGTAGAGCCGGATCTGGAGGGCGGCCAGCTGCGGCGGTGGGGCACCTCCTCCGTTGGCCTCTTCGCCATCACCACCGACCGCACAGGCCAGGAGCACCGACCAGAGAACAGGAATCAGGACCTTCATCCACACCCTCCCCGACCGGCCGATCCTGGTGGACCGCCCCGACGTCACGTGCCGGTCGTCAGATCACGAGCTCCCGATCCGTCCTTCCTTGTGACGCCCATCCGAGGCTCCGGCTCGTGGCCTCGGAAAAGGGCCTCGAGACGGCTAGCCAGAGTGCGTATTGACAACGTATACGCGACAAAGTTAGTCTCACATGCGTTGCCAGTACTCAAGACAAGGCATTCGCTTCGAGTGGGACTGGGCCAAGGCGGCAGCAAACCTCCGCAAGCATGGCGTCACCTTCGAAGAGGCTTGTGAGGCGTTTCTTGATCCCTTCCTACGAACCGTGCACGCCGGCAAGGGGGGCCCGGAAACCCGCGAAGCGATCCTCGGCCTGACGGTGGACTGGCGGCTCTTGAAAGTGATCTTCCTCGAGCGGGCCGGGAGCTTCCGGATCGTCTCGGCGCGGCTCGCGACCCGCCCGGAAAGACGACACTATGAAGACCTCTAGGCTCAAGCGGCGTCTGCGGAAGGACCGGCCGATGCGGACCATCAGCCTGCGGATGCCGGAAGACGTCATCGACGATCTCAAGCGCATCGCACCTTCACTCGGATTCTCGGGCTACCAGCCTCTCCTCCGGGCGTACGTCGGGCAGGGGCTCCGCCGTGACCTCGAGCGGCTGGAGCGGGGCGTGGCGCTGTCCGAGTTTCTCGACTCGCTCGCCCGCCACGGAGTCGACGAGGCGGTGATCGCACGGGCGATCGCCGAGACCAAGAGCGGGGGCGTCGACTAGAGCGCCAGCGACACCCCCAGCTTCGAGAGCACGGTCTCGATGCGGTTGGCGAAGGTGATGTCGACGCCGTTCTCGTCGGCGCCGCCGGCGAAGAGGAGGGCGACGGCGCGGCCGGTGGTGTCGACGATCAGCGAGCCGGAGTCGCCGTTGGTGCTGAACAGGCTGCCGTTGGTGCCGATGACCTCGATCTGGTCGCTGAACGAGGCGATCTTGGGGTCGTCGTCGGTGCCCATGTTGACCCGCAGGCGATCCACGTCGACCGAGGTGATGGTCCCCTCGGTGACGCCGGTGGTACGGCCCGCCTTCTTGACGGTGCGGTCGAGATCGTCGACCGTGATCTCGCGGACCCCCTTGACCACCCCGGGGAGCGCCTCGGTCCAGCCCAGCCAGAACTCGAGGTCGGGAAAGATCTCGGCCACCGCGCAGTCGACCAGGTTGCTGCGCTGGAACGAGATCGGCACGTAGCGGTCGAGCACGCCGATCAGGGTCTGCTGGCTCGCCGCCCGGTCGAGCGTCCCCGGCTGGGTGACCGGATCGCCCGGCTGCGACTGATTGACGTCGGCCAGGACGTGGTTGTTGCTCAGCACGTAGTAGGCGTCCTTGTCCTCGACGATGAAGCCCAGGGTCCCGGCGTGCCGGATGCCGGGGATGACCACCCCCACCGAGAGACCCGCTTCGAGCGGGCGCTGGCGGCGGCGAAAGAAGGAGATGGGCGGCTGGCGCTTGTCGACCTTGGGCACCAGCCGGACGTCGCACTCGCCCCGCGTCTTCTGCTTGATCTCGTCGGCCATTTTCTTGGCGCCGCGCTTGACCTGGATGCGGGCGGAGAGCCGGTAGTCGCCCTTGCGCTTGCCCTTGGTGACGCCGAGGGCGACCTCGGTGCTCTTCGGCCGGCGCACGTGGGCGCCGTGGGCGCGCGCCGAGAGGGTCTTGCTCAGGCGCCGGACGCCGACCGCCCGCGCGAAGGCGGTGGGCAGGGCGGGACCAGAGCTGAGTTCTTCCTTGAGGCTGCGGACGGACGAGAGCTTCATCGGTTGTCCTCCTGTGGGTCGGTGGCTACGGCAGGTGGCGGCGCCGGCCGGGTTATGATGGCTCGATGGCGAGACGACGAGAGGTGGAGCGCGCCAAGAAGCGATTCCTGGCCGAGACCGAAGATCGCGACTGGGTGCAGGGCGTCGGCATCGGACGCGTGGAGAAGAAGCTCGGTCTGGTCGTCAACGTCCGCCCGGGCGCCGAGTCGGCCGCCAGCCGGGTGCTCGAGCAGCTCGAGATCGACGTCCCAGTCTCGCTGCGCAGCATCGAGGAGATCCGCGCCCGGGCGCCGAAGGGACGGTCCGCGGACGCGAAGTCCATGGACGCCCTGCGGAAGGCTGCGCTGTCGCGACTCGACCGGTCTCATGGCTAAATAGACGACCGCGCTCCGGGCGTCTGCGCCCGCAGCGGTGGTGATCTGCTTGGCGGCTTGCTGACGGCACCGTAGCACAGAGCGGCGAAGGGCCCCGCCCGGCTCGCCGGCGGCCGGGCCGGCGCGGGTCGAGCGGAGCCCCGTGGTGAGAAGACCCAGCAGCGGCTAGTCGATCTCGAACTCGCTCTCGTTGAGGGTCTGGTTGCCGCTGGCCTCGATGGCCAGGACCTCCCACTTGCACTCGGCGGCGCCGTCCTGGTCGAGGACCTCGGGCGGCACGGTGACGCTGGTGACGTCGGGGCCGACCTTGGCGGCGAAGTCGACGAAGCCGGGCTCCTCGCAGCCGACGATGACCTCGTAGCCGACGATCTGGCTGCCCGGCGGGTCGGGGGACGCCTGCCAGGAGAAGACGGCGTCGTCGGGGTCCACCTCTTCACCTTCGATGGGGAACACCAGGACCGGGCCCTCGGGCAGCCGGTGGGTCAACCGCGCCCGCCCCCGCAGGGGCAGACCGTCGGTGGTGGTGCCCCGGAACCGGTAGACGCCGGCCGGGAACAGCGCCAGCAGCTCGTCGAGGGTCTGGACGTCGAACGACGGCTCGGCGCTCTCGAAGAAGAACTCGGTGATGCCCTGCAGCCCGATGCTGTTCTCGGCCAGGACGCTGAACTCGACGCCGTTGGGGCTGATCATCCGCATCGTGTCCCAGCCCTCGCCGTCCAGGAAGACGTGGATGCCGGCGTCGCCGTCGGTCTCGTTGATCTCGATGTAGATCGCCGTGTCCGCCAGCCGCACGGCGTGCGCCGGCGCCGCCGCGGTGACGATCAGCGCGACCACTCCCGCCACCAGGAACCCGACCTTTACCTGTCTCATGAAGAACCTCCCTCAGGTCTCCGCGGGGTCTTGCTTCGGTGGAGAGCGGTTCCCGCGGCGGCCGCTCCTGCCGACGTTCGATGCCGGCGGCGGCGGTCTCCTTCGCGACGTTTTCGACCGTGCAGGCGAAGTCCGAGCCGGATCTTCAACTCCCGTCGGACGCGGCGAAGGATTTGCCTCCTCGTCGGCATCCGAGTAGGGAGAAAGCGCCTCCCGGGGCGGCCGACTCGTCCCTCTCGTAACGGAGTCGAGCTCGTGAGGATCAGGTGAGGAAGGTCAAGAAAATCCGCTCAACTCGTTGCGCTGTCCTGCTCGTGGTGCCTTTGCTGACGGCGACCCTGGCAGCGCCGCCCAGCGCGACGGCGCAGGAAGCTAGGTGGACCCTGCGCGCGGCCGCCGCCCGGGTCGCGCCCTCGGGCGGCGAGCTGGCCGCCGAGCTGCCAGGGGGCGAAAGGTTCCGGTTCAGCGCCGAGGATGGAATAGGGCTCGCCGTGGAGCTCGAGTACCGGTTGAGGCCGCGGCTCGGCCTCGAGATCGCCGCCCTCACCGCGGACCTCGACGCCGAGTTCTCGATCGCGCCGGGTGGGGCGACGCTGACCGACACCGAGCAGGCGATCTTCGAGCTGTACAGCGCCGGGGTCAACTACCACTTGACCCCGGGCCGGCACCTCGACCTCCACGTCGGCGCCTTCGCGGCGATCACCTACTTCGACGACGTGATCTTCCTGACCGAGGCGGGACGCTCGGACAAGCTGGTCTTCGACGACGACGTCGGCTTCGGCCTCAAGCTGGGCCTCGACCGGCCCTTGGGCGCCGCCGGCCGCTGGCAGGTCTCGGCCGGCCTCCGCTACCTGAGCGCCATCCTCGAAGGCGAGGCCGCCGGCCAGGACGCCGACCTCGACCCGCTGATTCTCACGGTCGGCATCGGCTACCGCCTCTAGCGCCCCGCCGACGCCCTCGTCGAGTAGCCAACATATCGATGTTGATGTTTGCTAGTGGTATTATCCAACAGTGCCTACGCGACCGATCCAGATCTCGATGGAGGAGACGCTGCTGGAGCGGATCGACGCCGACGACGAAGTGATCCGTCACGGCCGGTCGGCCTTTCTGCGCGCCGCCGCGCGCTTCTATCTGGCGGCCAAGCAGCGGCGCGAGACCGACCGCCGCATCGGCGACGCCTACCGCGATCAGGCCGACGACATGGTCGACGAGATCGTCGAGTTCATGGACCTGCAGGAATGGCCCGGGAGCTGAGCCGCGGCGACATCTGGCTGCTGGCGCTCGCTCGACCGGACAAGCGACGGCCCGTCCTGGTCCTCAGCCGGCCCTCGCTGATCGACGCCCTCCACACGGTCACCGTGGCGGCGGTCACTTCGACTCTTCGCGGCTCGCCCACCGAGGTCGAGCTCGGCCCGGAGGAGGGCCTGAAACGCACCTCCTGCGCCAACCTCTGCAACCTCTTCACGGTGCCGCAGTCGCGGCTGCGGAGGTTCGTCGGCAGCGTCGGCCGACAGAAGATGCTCGACGTCTGCCGCGCCTTGGCGATCGCCACCGATTGCGACTAGCCGGCCGGCGGCGAACGTTCGCCGCCGCGCGCAGAAAGCCCCTGGCGATTCGTCAGAACCAGCCCTTGCGGCCGGTGACGTAGGTGGCGACGAAATCCTCGTCGGACTTGGTGAGGTAGATGATGCCCTCGATCAGGCCGATGATGGCCATGATCCAGGCCAGCAGACCCAAGGTCAGCAGCGACACCAGCAGCATGATGACGCCTTCCTTGGTGTAGCCCAGCATGAACTTGTGGATACCCAGCGCACCCAGCAGGATGCCCAGGATTCCGGCTACGACCTTCTTCTCGGCTCCGGCAGGCTTCTCAGTCATCGCTCAAGACCCTCCTCGAGGGACGCAGCGCGTCCGGTCAGTTCGGATGGCCCGGGCTCTCCGACCGGACCCCAGGCCGGGACGGAAGGCCGTTCCTGAATCTCTCCTGGCGCCGATTCTAGCGCAGCCGCTGCGGATCAGAGGTGGTAGCGGAGGGCGGCGACGAGCTGGCGGGGCGGGATGTACTCCTGGCTGGTGGTGTGGAGGCCGAAGGGGTTGGTGAAGCGACTGTTGACGCCGGCTTCGTCGAGCAGGTTGGTGGCGCTCAGGGAGAGCTCCAGCGGGCGGCGGGCGGGCCGGTAGACGAAGGACAGACCGGCGGTCCGGTAGGCGGGGACGGCGTCGGCCACCGGGTGATTGAACACCCGGTACTGGTACTCGCCGCGGTGGATCAGCTCGAGCCGTGAGATGAGACTGCCGCCGCCCGCAAGGTCGTGGGTGTGGGTGAGCAGCAGCCGCGCGGTGAGGTCGGGCAGCTTGGGCGGGTCGTTGCCGCGGAGGTCGACGCGCAGGCCGGCGCGATCCTCGACCGCTGTGGGCGTAAAACGCCCGAAGCCCGAGTTCAGGAAGTCGACCACGTCGAGGGTGCGGAAGGGGCTCCGGATCTCGCCTCCGAGCGCGCTCAGGTGGCCGTCGAGGCGCAGCCGGTCGGTGAGCAGCCAGGAAAGCTCGGCCTCGAGGCCGTGGATCTCGACCTCGGGGAGATTGCCGGTGCCGGCGGCGAAGGGGACCGGGTCCTCCTGGATGAACTGGAAGTTCTCGTAGTCGTAGACGAACAGGGCGGCGTTGAGCTGGGCGCGGCCTCCCGCCAGCCGGTTGCGGGTGCCGAGCTCGAAGGCGGTCACCTCCTCGGGCGCGAATTCGACCGGCACGTCGAGGGCGCCGCGGCGGGCGCCGGGGTTGGCGCCGCCGTTCTTCCAGCCAGTGGCGGCCGACAGGTAGAGCAGGTGGTCGTCGCCGAGGGCGACGTCGGTCCCCACCTTCCAGGTGAATGCGTCGTCCTCGAGCCGCTGGCGGGAGTCGACGAACCAGAACTGGGTCGCCCGGTCGGTCGAGCGGTCGTTCTGCAGCCGGCCGCCGAAGGTGAGCGCCCAGTGCGGAGCCAGCCGGTAGACGACCTGGCCGTAGAGGGCGCTGTCGCGGCGGCTGACGGTGCGGTCCTCGACGAACTCGAGCGGCACGACGAAGGGTGGCAGCGTCTCGGGCGAGGGATCGCGCAGCCGGTCCTCGAACTGCGAGACCGGGGCCGGGCCCACCGCCTCCAGGAAGAAGGTGTCGTTGTCGTGGGCCAGGTAGTAGAGCCCCGCCACCCAGTCCAGACGCTCGCCGTCGCGGCGGACGGCGAGCTCCTGGCTGAAGGCCTCGGAGCCGTTGTCCCAGAACAGCAGCAGGTCGAAGTTGGCGGGCCCGAGGCCGGTCAGATCAATCGCCACAAGCTCCTCGGTCAGGCGGTCGCCGTCGACCGTCTGGCGCTTCTCGAGCCGCTGGAAGCCGGTCACCGACCGCACCCGCGTCCCCCAGGGGCCGTCCCAGTCGACGAACGCCGAGAACAACGTGTTGTCGAGCCCGAAGCGGCTCGGATAGTCCTGGGTGAGCCGCCGCGGGTCGGGATCGGGGTCACCGACCTGCTTCTGGGCCGCGCCGTGCTGGTCCGAGCGCTGGAAGCGGGCCGCCAGCCGGACCGAGAGATCGGCCGCGGGCAGCCACTCCGCCGACAGGTGACCGGTCAGGGTATCGGCGTCGTCCAGCTCGTAGCCGTCGAGCGCGCCGCCCCGGATCTCAGCGAACCCGCCGCGGACGTGCTTGCGCAGCCCGGCCCGCAGCGCCGCCCGCTCGTCGACCGGCAGATTGACCGCGACCACCCCCTCGAGCAGCCCGTGGGTGCCGATCCGGAGCGCCAGCTCGCCGCCGGCACCGCCGAACCCGGGCCGCCGGGTGACCAGGTGGATGGCGCCCCCGGTGGCGCTCTGACCGAACTCGACCCCTTGTGGGCCGCGGAAGACCTCGATCCGCTCGAGGTCGAGAAGGTCGAGGCCGAGGGCCAGTGGATTGGCCAGATAGACGCCGTCCACGTAGACCAGAACGCCCGGCTGGGTGCTCAAGTTCTGGGCGGTCTCCCAGCCCACCCCGCGGACCGAGACCACCCGGCCCGCGCCGTCGTTCTTGGTGACCATCAGGGCCGGGGCGTAGCCGTTGAAGTCGTCCAGCTTGACGACGCCCGAGCGCTCGACGTCGGTCCCCGAGACCACCGACACCGCCACCGGCGCCGCCTGCAGCTCGGTCTCCTGCCGCCGCGCGGTGACCGTGATCTCGGCCAGCACCCGCTCCGCCGGCGTCTCCCGGGCCCCCGCGCCGGCGGCCACGGGCAGCCCGCCGGCCGAGAGCCAGAGGAACCAGGCAACCAGGGAGAGTCCAACCACTTCGCAACTCGTACGGAGAACCGCGGTTGCCCGTCAGTCTAAATGCCCAGGAGGCCGGCGGCAGTCGGCACGGTCGCCGCACCCCTTGCGCCACCCTGCCACCTGCTCGGACTCCCCCCACGGCGCCAGCCAGTGATCTGTAACGAGCCAAAGGGGCCGATCGCCTACGGTCGTGGGGAACGTGGCGGCTGGACTCTGAGGCGGTCCCGCCACGGGATCTCCGACTTCCACGGCAAGGAGGGTCCGCAATGAAGATCGCAGCGTTCAACGTCGAGAACCTCTTCGACCGCGCCCGGGCGTTCAACGAGGGAGGCGAGGTGGCCACGCGCACCATCCGGGCCGTCAGCGAGCTCAACGGCCTGTTCGAGCAGTCCACCTACACGACTGCGAGGAAGAACCGGATGCTCGAGCTCATCGAGATCCTCGAGTTCAACCGCTTCAACGAGGGGCCGCTCGCCCGCCTGCGCAAGATCCGGGGCCAGATCTTCAGGCGGCCGGCGGCCGGCGGGGTCGAGGTGGTGGCCGACGGCAGGGCCGACTGGATCGGCTGGGTGGAGCACAAGACGGCACCGGTGAACGAGACGGCGATCCTGAACACCGGGCGGGTGATCCGCGACGTCGACGCCGACATTCTCGCCGTCGTCGAGGCCGAGGATCGCGTCTCGCTCGAGATGTTCACCAGCTTCGTCTTCGACCAGGTCAACGACGAGCTGCCGGCCGGCCAGCGGCCGGACCCCTATCGCTCCGTCATGCTGATCGACGGTAACGACCAGCGGGGAATCGACGTCGGGATCATGACCAAGGAGGGCTTCGAGATCGGCCTGATCGAAAGCCACATCGACGACCTGCGGGCCAACGGCACCCCGGTCTTCAGCCGCGACTGCCCGGAGTACGCCGTGACCACGCCGGACGGCGAGGTGATCTGGGTCCTGCCCAACCACTTCAAGAGCAAGTTCGGCGGCAACAACGCGGCCACGATCGCCAAGAGACGAGACCAGGCCGTTCGAACGGCCGAGATCTACGAGACGCTGCGGAGCATCGGCGAGGACCTGGTGGTGGTCCTGGGGGATCTGAACGACACGCCGGACAGCGCACCCCTGCAGCCGCTTCTCGCCGACACCGACCTGACCGACGTCTCCGAGCATCCCAACTTCACCGAGTTCGAGTTCGTGCCCGCGAGCGCCACCAACCGCGGCATCGGTACCTTCGGGCTCGGCAACGACTCCAACAAGATCGACTACCTCCTGCTCTCACCGGCGCTCTTCGGTCGCGTAACGCTGGGCGGGATCTTCCGCAAGGGCGCCTGGCCCGGCGTCCAGCCACCGCGCTGGGAGGTCTACCCCCAGCTCACCCGCGAGGTCCACGTGGCGAGCGATCACCACGTCATCTGGGCGGATATCGACTAGCGGGCCTGCTGATCTCCAGGGCACCGGGCCGGCGACTCCGGCGCCTGGGCGGGCCGCCGACCCTCGGACCCCGGCGCCCGACCTCGCCCCGCGGCTGACGAGTCGCGGGGCGGTCGTCTACCTACCCCTTGGGGTAGGGCAGGCCCGCTCCGAAAGGGTGTTGCCGGCGGTGGCGTCTTACCGCCAGCGTCGGCCCAAGTTCCGGGTTAGGGAGGGGAGTTCTGATGGGCCGCGAGGCATCTCCATCGGAGCGCTTGTCAGGCCGGCCGTGGCTCGGTCCGGTGGCGGCTGCGTTGACCAGCCTGCTGGCGGCCGGCTGCGCGGCCCCGGTCGGCGACCTCGAGACCGGCGAGATCGAGGCCTCGATCACTCCCGCCCGGGTGATGACTGCGTCGGAGGGGCTGCTGCGCCGGGGCCGGGCGGTCTACGAGCGGCAGTGCCAGGCCTGCCACGGGGCGGCCGGGGACGGGGAGGGGGAGGCGGCCTATCTGCTCTACCCCCGGCCCCGGGACTTCACCCGCAGACAGTACCGGCTGGTCTCGACCTGGGAGACGGTCCCCACCGACGAGGACCTGTACAAGACCATCTCGCGCGGCATGCCGGGCTCGGCGATGCCCTCCTGGGGCCACCTGCCGGAGGAGGACCGCTGGGGCCTGGTGCATTACCTCAAGTCGCTGTCGGACGCCGGGTTCGAGGTGCCGGTGCCCGAAGAGCCGGCCAAGCAGCACGGCATCGGCAAGGGGGTGATCCGGGTGCCCGAGCCACCGCCCCCCACCGCTGCCGGCGAGGCGCGAGCCCGCGAGCTGTTCGCCCAGGGCTGCGCTCCGTGCCACGGCGAGACCGGCCGCGGCGACGGCCGCAAGGAGCAGGTCGATTCCCAGGGCCGCCCCACCCGGCCGCGCGACCTGACCGCAGGGGTGTTCAAGGGCTCGCCCGAGCCGGCCGACGTCTACCGGCGGATCGTCGCCGGGCTGCCCGGCTCGCCGATGCCCTCGAGCCCCTATCTCCACGGCGAGGACGCCTGGAACCTGACCCGGTTCGTGCTGGCGCTGTCGAGCCCCGAGCAGCGTGAGCAGGCCGAGATGAAGCACTACCGACTGGTGGCCGAGCGCGTCGCCGAGCTGCCCAGCCACCCCGACGACGGCGCCTGGCGGGCCGTCGCGCCGGTCGGGCTCCACCTGATGCCGCTGTGGTGGCGGGACGACCGCCCTGAGGAGCTGACCGTCAAGGCGGTCCACGACGGCCGCGAGCTGGCGCTGCTCCTGGTCTGGCCCGACGCCACCTGGGACCACACCGTCATCCGGCCGCAGGACTTCCGGGACGGGGCGGCGGTCCAGTTCGCCACCGGCGCGGACCCTCCGTTCTTCGCCATGGGCGAGCGCGGCGGCCGGGTCAACATCTGGATGTGGAAGTCCGAGCGCCAAGCCGACCTCGAGCCGGCTTATCAGGACCTCGACAAGGTCTATCCGTATCTGGGTATCGACTCCTATCCCAACTTCCTGCGCTCGCCGCTCGAGCAGCCGACCCGCCGGGCGCTGACCCTGGAGTCGGATCCCACCTACGTCACCGCCTGGGGCGCCGGCAACGTGGTCTCCGACCCCACCGGCCGGCGCTCGGTCGAGGACCTGACCGCCGAAGGCTTCGGCACCCTCCGGGCACGCCCGGCGGGCGACCCGGCGGTGGCCTCCACCGGCGTCTACGCCACCGGCTCCTACCGGGTGCTGTTCCGCCGGCCGCTGGCCGCTGACGGCGAGGGGGCGGCCACGCTCACGCCGGGCGGCCGCGCCGCGGTGGCCTTCGCGGTCTGGGACGGCAGCGCCGGCGACCGCGACGGCAAGAAGTCGGTGACCATCTGGCAGGAGCTGGTGATCGTGCCCTGATCCGCGGGAGACCGCGACACCCAGGAGGCCGAGAGATGACGACCCAGCCGGAGCCACTGCTCTCCTCCATCGACCGGCGGCTGTTCCTCAAGTTCCTGGGCGGCGGGGTCGGGGCCGCCGCGCTCGGCCTGCAGAGCGCCTGCACCTTCCTGGAGCCGCTGGGGCCGGACGAAAACCCGCTCGCGCGCCGGGTGCGCCGCGACTGGGAGGCGATCTACCACGATCAGTACCGCTACGACCGCACCTTCGACTGGGTCTGCTCGCCGAACGACACCCACGCCTGCCGGGTCCGCGCCTACGTCCGCAACGGCATCGTCGTGCGCAGCGGCTCGACCTACGACTACCAGGACTACGCCGACCTCTACGGCAACCGCGCCACCGTCAACTGGAACCCGCGGCAATGCGCCAAGGGCTACACCTTCCACCGGGTGATCTACGGACCCTACCGGCTGCGCCACCCGATCGTGCGTCGCGGCTGGAAGGCCTGGGCCGATGCCGGCTTCCCGGCGCTGACGCCCGAGCTGAAGAGCCAGTTCAAGTTCGACGACCGGGGCGGCGACGAGTTCATCCAGATCTCCTGGGAGGAGGCCTTCCGCAAGATCGCCGAGGCCCTGGTGGCGATCGCCACCCGCTACAGCGGCGAGGAGGGCCGCCAGCGCCTGCTGGAGCAGGGCTACCAGCCCGAGATGGTCGAGGCGATGGGCGGCGCCGGCACCCGCACCCTCAAGATGCGTGGCGGCATGGGGCTGCTGGGAGTGCTGGGCAAGTACGGCATGTACCGGCTCTGCAACACGCTGGCGCTGCTCGACGCCCGGGTGCGTGGCGTCGGGCCCGAGGCGGCTCGCGCCGGGCGCACCTGGTCCAACTACACCTGGCACGGCGATCAGGCGCCGGGCCATCCCTGGGTGCACGGTCTCCAGACCTCGGACTGCGACTTCAACGACCTGCGCTACTCCAAGCTGATCATCATGGACGGCAAGAACCTGGTGGAGAACAAGCTCACCGACTCCCACTGGTTCATCGAGTGCATGGAGCGCGGCGGCAAGATCGTGGTCATCGCCCCGGAGTACGGGCCGCCGTCGACCAAGGCCGACTACTGGATCCCCATCCGGCCGGCGACCGACACCGCCCTATGGCTGGGCATCACCCGCCTGATGATCGAGCGCGGCCACTACGACGAGGACTTCGTCGAGACCTTCACCGACTTCCCGCTGCTGGTGCGGCACGACAGCCTGCGCCGGCTGCGCGCCCACGAAGTCTTCCCGGGCTACGAGTCGGCGCTCGACCCCGAGGGCCCGTCGATCAAGCTCCAGGGCCTCACCGCCGACCAGCACCGGCGGCTGGGCGACTACGTGGTCTGGGACGAGGGCGCCGGCGGCCCGCGGGCGCTGACCCGCGACGAGGTGGGCGAGACGATGACGGCCAGGGGCTTCGACCCGGCCCTCGACGGCACCTGGGACGTGAAGCTGGCCGACGGCTCGACCGTTCGCTGCTCGACCCTGTGGACCCTCTACCGGACCCATCTCGCCGACTATGACCTCGACACCGTGTGCGAGATCACCCACTGCCCGCGGGCGCTGGTCGAGCGGCTGGCCGAGGACATCGCGACGGTCGCGCCGGTGGCCATCCACCAGGGCGAGGGGATCAACCACTGGTTCCACGCCACCGAGATGAACCGCGCCGCCTATCTGCCGCTGATGCTGACCGGCAACATCGGCAAGCCGGGCGCCGGCTGCCACACCTGGGCCGGCAACTACAAGGCGGCGCTCTTCCAGGGCTCGC
>JBFGCA010000011.1:0-63038 GCA_041567315.1 Thermoanaerobaculia bacterium
GCGGGCCTCGGCCCGGCCGCACCGGCACCCACGTGCGGCCGCACCCACCTGGCGATCTCGCCCAGCGGCCCGGGCTCGAGACGGTAGAGGTTCTCGCGGCCGGCGGGCTGCTCGCCCACCAGGCCCGCTTCGCGCAGGATCCGCAGGTGCTTTGAGATCGCCGGCCGGCTGACCGGGAACCGCCCGGCGATGGCCCGCACGGGCTGGGCCCCGCCCGCCAGCAGGTCGAGGATGGCCCGCCGGGTGGGGTCGGCGACGGCGCGGAAGACGTCGGAGGCCGCCGGCTGCCTGGGCACTGTTTGGTTACCTGTTCCGCCGCCCCGTGGCTCCCGGCGGGCTGGCTCAGGGTCGCTGACGGTTACCCATGTTAGTCGCGAGGCCGCCGCCCGGCAAGCGGCGGCACGCCCGGCCCACGGCCGGCGGCCCGCCGGCGGCGCCTACCAGCGCAGCCCGAAGAGGACGTTGAAGCTGGTGATCTCCAGATTGACGTCCTTGTCGAACTTCTCGCGGCGCGCCAGGGTGTCGGCCAGGTCGCGATTCTTGGCGGCGCTGATCGCGTCGGCCTCCAGGCTCCGCACCCCGCCGCCGAGCACGAAATCCAGCCCGTCGGTCCACGGCCACTCGACCAGCAGACGGGCGTCGAGGCTGGTGTAGTCGACGTCGAGGTCCTTGTCGTTGCGGGCGCTGATCCCCAGGTCGCTGCTGCTGCCCTTGAACCGGAAGATCGAGTAGCCGCCCTGGAGCACCAGCCGCGCCGGGCGGCCGCGCCGCTCGCCGAGCCGCACACGCAGCTCGGAGCCCACCCCCAGCTCGGGCACGAAGGCGACCACCTCGCCCGAGCCGCGCCCGTTCTCCACGTAGTCGCGCACCGGCAGCTCGTACTGCTGGACCCCCAGCGCCGGGCCGGCGTCGACCCCGAAGTCGCCGGCGAAGGCGAACAGCCCCACCCCCACCCAGGGCACCAGCTCGGCGGGGCCGCCGGCGCCCACCGTCACCGGGGTGACGTTGGCCCGCAGCCCGACCAGCGCCGAGTCGACGTCGGCCCGGTAGGGGGTGCCCTCGAGGATCACCTGGTACTCGTAGCGCTGGCCGTCGAAGAAGATGTCCTCGACGCCGATGAAGAAGTCGCGGGTGGCGACGCCGTCGGCCTCGGCCCGCACGTAGGTGGCCTCGGCCTGCAGGGTCACGAAGCGCCACAGGTACTCGTAGGCCAGCCCGAAGGTGGTGTCCTCGGCCTCGACCCCCAGCTCGGCGAACGAGAACTCCTCGACGTTGTCGGGCTGCGGCTCGCCGATGACGTCGAGCAGCCGGCGGGTGGTCTCGGCCACCAGGCCGTCGAGCGAGGAGACCTCGCCCACCGAGATCCCCAGCCGCGAGCGGCGCTCGGGGTCGAGGACGCGGCCGCGGGTGACGGCCTCGGCGGCCGGCGCCGCGATCAGCAGACCGAGTCCGACCAGGAGAACAAGGAGCTGGGTTCGATTGCTTGGCGACACGGGGAACCTCTCGCAGATTAGTGAGCCTCGGCCGGGCCGGCTGTGACGCCGGTCACAGCGTCGTCGGGGGAGCCGGGCTCGTCGGAGGAGCCGGGCCGCCGACCTCAGCCGAGGTGGTTGTCCAGGAACTCCTCGAGGGCGGAGCGCCGCTCGGGGGTCAGTCCGTCGAACTCGACGCCCAGCCGGTGGAGTACCGGGCGGCCGGCGTGGCCGTTGCCGGGCAGGCTGGCGATACGGCCCTGCGAGCGCCACCGGAAACCGTCGAGCCGCAGCTCGAGATCGAGACGCTCCTCGATCCGCGGGCGCAGCTCGCTCTCCACCAGCATCCCCCACGCGCCCAGCGTCTTGACTTCGAAGCGCCGGTGGCTCTCGAGCCGGGCGGGCCGCCCGGGCTCGGGACCCAGACGGTCGAGCAGGCTCGGCGTCAGGTCCACCCCGGCGTGATCGCGGATGAACTGGCTGAGGTCGCCAACCGTGCCGCCGCTGATCGCCTCGAAGTTGATGCCGGAGCGATGGCGGCCCATCTGCTCGCCCGGCGCCGGCAGCGGCCGCGACCAGACAGCGGTGCCGGTGAGCCACAGCCGCCGCTCTCCGGTCTCCAGCTCGAGCCAGTACTCGCCACCGGTACGCAGCGGCTGCGAGGTCTCGACCGCCATGCCGCCGAGGCTCAGCCCCACGACTTCGACCGGCACCGCCTCGACGAAGGCGCCGTGGACACCGGCCACCTCCCAGCGCCGGCCGCGCCGCTTACTCGGTTCACTCGCCTCTGACATCGCCCTCCTCCAGTGACGGCGGGCGGCACCGGCCACCGGTAGCCGCCGAATCCGCACACGGAAGCAGGGAGTATAGACCGTCCCGCATGAGCCGTGTGTTACAAACTTCGCAACGCCGAGCTCACTCAGCTCGCCGGAGCTTCGGGCGCCGCCGGGCAGACGTCGGCCGCGAACCGGCCGACGGCGACGCCGGGCGGCGCGGGCTCCGAGCGCGGACAGTCCGCCGGATCGGTCCCGCAAGGCCGACCCCGGAGCCGGTCGTCGAGCGCCAGGACCTGGCGCCCGAGCTGGCGGTGGCGCCACATGAAGCGGCCCCGCCGCTCCATCTCCTCGACCGCCGCCCCGGCCTCGCGCCCCTGGAAGCGCAGCCGGTAGTAGGCGGCGAGGCGGCCCGCCCGGTGCCAGCCGTGCCGGCAGCGGAACGCCACCTTGCGCCCTTGGCTCCGGGCCTCCTCGACCCAGGTGTCGAAGGCGGCCAGGAACTCGACCGAGAGCGGTCGCCGGGCGCTCTGGCGCTGGTCGTAGCGCACCCGGAGGTCGGGGCAGACCCGCGCCCGCCAGCGGCACTCGCGCTCGGCGGCGGTGCCGTCGAGCACCACCAGCTCCTCGACCCCGGCCGCGCACAGCGCCGCCAGCGACCGCTCGTTGAAGTGGCCGCTGCGGTAGAGCGCGAAGCCGCTGGCCGGATCGGCGTCGATCAGGCTGGGGACCGCCGCGCAGCCGCCCAGCAGGAGGGCCGCGAGCAGCCGCGCGAGCTTCTCCAGGTCCCGGCGCAAGAGCGCCGATCTTCGCACAGCAGCCCGTGGTGGAAGTCCGTTGAGTCGGTGGACTTGCACCACGGGCTGCCGAGAGCCGCGGGATAGGATCGCCCGGCCATGACCACGCGGCGACGACGACAGGTGCTGACCATCGCCTTGCTGGCGGCCCTGTCCGCCGGCTGCCGCGGTGGCGGCGAGCTGCCCGGCGGCGCCGGCGGTGGCGATCCGGCGGCCCGCGCCGTCGATCACGAGGCAGGCGGCGGCCAAGTGGGTGGCGGCGAGGCCGCAGGCGCGGCGGCGGGCGAACCCGCGCCCACGGACGGCAGCGCGGAGCTCCGCGAGCCGGCGCCGTTCGTGCGCGCGCTGGGCACCGTCCAGGACGGCGGCCTGCCCCACGCCGCCTGCAGCTGTCTCCGCTGCGATACGGCGCGGCGCGACCCGGCGGCGCGGCGGCTGGTGGCCAGCCTGGCGCTGGTGCTGCCGTCGAGCGGCGAGGTCTATCTCTTCGACGCCACCCCCGACCTGCGCGAGCAGCTCGATCGTTTGGCCGACGTCCGGCCCGGCGCCGCCGCCGGCCGCGTCGACCGCGCGCCGGTGAGCGGGGTCTTCCTGACCCACGCCCACGTCGGCCACTACCTGGGTCTCGCCTTCTTCGGATACGAGGCGGTCCACGCCCCGGGGCTGCCGGTGTGGGCCAGCCGCCGGATGGCCGGCTTCCTGCGCGCCAACGGACCGTGGAGCCAGCTCGTCGAGCTGGGCAACGTCGAGCTCCGCGAGCTCGAGCCCGGACGCCCCGTCGAGCTGGCCGGCGGAGTGAGGGTGGTGCCGTTCGCGGCGCCGCACCGCGACGAGTACGCCGACACCCTGGGCTTCCGGATCGAAGGACCGCGGCGGAGCCTCATCTATCTTCCCGACACCGACTCCTGGGCGGCCTGGGAGACGGCGGCCGGCGGACTCCACCCGGCGGAGCTGATCGGCGGCGTCGACGTGGCGCTGCTCGACGGCACTTTCTACTCGCCCGACGAGCTGCCGGGGCGCAGCGTCGGGGCCATCGGCCACCCGCTGATCCCGCGGACCATGGAGCTGCTGGCCGGGCTGGACGCGACCCGCGTGCTGTTCACCCACCTCAACCACTCCAACCCGGCGCTCGAGCCCGGCAGCACCGCGCGGCGGGCGATCGAGGCGGCCGGCTTCGCGGTGCTCGCCGAGGGAGAGGAGTTCGCGCTGTGAGCTCGAGACACCAGCTGCGGAGCGGACCGAAGTGACCGGTCGCCGGTGGCTCCTGGCGGCCGTCGTCGCCGGGCTGGTGGCGCTGCTCGCAGTGGGCCTGGTGGGCTTCGAGTCGCCGGCCCTCGGGCGGGCGGTGACCGAGCGCCTGAGGGAATCGACCGGGCTGAAGATCGAGGTCGAGCGGTTCCGCTTCGCTCCGCTGCGCGGCCTGACGCTCGATGGGGTCACCGCCCGCGGACGGCTGGAGGACGGCCGGCTCGATTTCGCGGCGCGCCGGGTGGCCCTGGCCCACCGGCTGCTGCCGCTCCTCACCGGGCGCGTGGCGCTGCGGCAGGCCACCCTCGACGAGCCCGACGTCCGCTGGACGCGACCGGCCGAGCGACCGGCCCTTGCGAGACGCCAGCGGCCGGCCGCAGGGGGCCGGGCGGCCGGCGGCGGCCGCCGCGCCGCCGCCGCCGAACCGGCGAGCGCATTGGCCGAGCCTGGGAGCGGCCGGCTGCGGGCCGACTCCGTGGCCATCGAAGGTTTGCGGATCCAGGGCGGCCGGCTGACGGTGACCGACGCCGGTGCCGCCGGTCCCGAGCTGCAGATCGCCGGTCTCGACCTGCGGCTGCGGGGGCTGCGCTTCGAGGAGAGCGCCGACTCCTCCGCGAGCGGTCCCCCGGCGACCGGTACGGCACCGGCAGGCCCCCCGGCCAGGCCCTCGCTGGCGGGGCTCTCGGGGCACGGCCGGTTCAGCGCCGCCGAGGTGATCGCCGGCCGCACCCACACCACCGAGGTCGGCGGCCGGCTGGAGCTCGACGCCGGCCGGCTGACCGTGACCGAGGGCACGCTGGTCCATCCGGCCGGTCCGGTCGAGATCGCGGCGCTCGAGGTCGACCTGCGGCGGCAGCCGCCGCCCTACGCCGTGCGCCTGAACGGCCGCTCGCTCGACGCCGCCATCCTGCTCGAGGCGCCGCCCGGCGACGAGCTGGGCCGCGCCGACCTGGAGTTCGAGGGCAGCGGCGCAGGCGACCAGCTCACCGGCCGGGGAACGCTGCAGCTCGAGGGCGGCCGGCTGCCCGCCCACCCGATCCTCACCGCGCTCGACGGGCTGCTCGGCGGCTCGCCGCTGGTCGGAGCCGCCCTCGACCCCACCCTGGTGCGGTTCGAGGTCGATCCCGCCGTCCTCCGGCTCGAGCCCTTCCGGCTGGCCGCCGGCGGCGCCGCCCTCGATATCGAGGGCGAGGTGCGCCCCGGCGGCGAGCTGGCCCGCGAGGCGCGGCTCAGCGCGCCGCGCGACCACCCGGTCTTCGAGGGCCTGCCGGCCGACGTGCTGGACCGGCTGACCGGACCCGACGATCGGCTGGCGCTGCCGGTGCGGATCGGCGGCACCCGCGAGCGGCCACGGCTCTCGGCCGACCTCCCCGAGCTGGCCGGTCAGGAAAAGCGGCGGCTGCGCAAGGCGCTGGAGCAGAAGCTCAAGGACCGGCTGCGCGACCTGCTGGAGAGAGTCGCCAGCGAGGCGGAGGACGGCGAGCCGCCAGAGCAGCAAGAGCAGGGCAAGCAGGAGGAGGCGAGCGATGGAGGGTGAGCCGCGGATCTACTTCAAGCAGCTCCTGGCCGGGCGCCAGGTGGCGGTGGACAGCCGGGTGGCCGGCCAGATGCGCAACTTCATGTACCTGCTGGGCGACCCGGCCAGCCGGCGGGCGCTGGTGGTGGACCCGGCCTGGGACGTCGGCGGGCTGCTCGACGTCGCCGCCAGCGACGGCTACCGCGTGGAGGGGGCGCTGATCACCCACTACCACCCGGACCACGTCGGCGGCGACCTCTTCGGCATTCCGGTCGAGGGCGTCGGCCGGCTGCTCGAGCGCGTGGCGGTGCCGCTCTACGTCAACAAGCACGAGGCCGAGGGCGTCAAGGTGGTGACCGGGGTCTCCGACAGCGACCTCAAGCGGGTCGACGACGGCGACGCCCTCGAGCTCGGCGAGCTGCGAATCCGCTTCCTCCACACCCCGGGCCACACCCCGGGCAGCCAGTGCTTCCTCATCGGCGACCGGCTGGTGGCCGGCGACACGCTCTTCGTCCAGGGCTGCGGGCGGGTCGATCTGCCGGGCGGCGACGCCGAGCAGATGTACTACACGCTGACCGGCAAGCTGGCCAAGCTGCCGCCCGACACCGTGCTCTACCCCGGGCACGACTACGGGCCGGCCGAGACCTCGACCATCGGCACCGAGCTGGAGCGCAACGCCTACCTGCGGGTGCGCTCGCTCGAGGACTGGCGTCGCCTGATGGGCGGCGGCTTCTGAGCGCCGGACCTGGTCGGCCCGCCGGCGCGGTCAGAGCTCAGAAGTCGTAGTAGCCGCCGCGGGTCCGCAGCTCGACCTCGGGCCGCGACACCTGCACCCTGACCTTGTGCCAGCTCCCGTCGCCGCGGTCGTCGGTCGGGTAGTAGCCGAGGACGTACTGCTCGCGCAGCTCGGCGAGGATCTCGGCAAAGGCGTCCTCGAGCTGGTCGATCGAGGTCAGGAACTGGATGCGGCCGCCGCTTTCGCCGACCGCCTCGCGGAGCTGCCGCAGCTCGCGCTGGTTGTCCGCGACGCCGCGCCAGGAGGAGCGGTAGGAGGGCAGCTCCTCGGCGCTCTCGCCCTCCTCCATGAGGTGGATCCAGTAGATCAGCGCCTGGCTGCCCTTCGCCTTGTCGGCCACCTGCTCCATCTCCAGCACGCTGTGGACGTCCGAGCCGTCCGAGAACAGCACCACCACCCGGCGTCCCTGGCGGGTGTCGAGCCGCTGCAGAGCCAGGAACAGGTGGTCGTTGATCGCCGTTCCGCCGCTGGCGGTCACCCCGTCGAGGGCGGCTTTCAGCGCCGCCGCGTCGCCGCTGAAGGCGGTCGAGCGCAGCATGCGGTCCGAGAACAGCACCACCTCGGCTTCGTCCAGCTCGCGCATCCCCTTGAGGAAGACCCGGGCGCCGCGCCGCGCCGCGGCCAGCCGCTCGCCGCGCATGCTGAGGCTGCAGTCGAGCAGCACCACCGCGGTCAGCGGCACGTCGCCGCGCTCGAAGGTGACGATCTTCTGGCGCTTGCCACGGTCGTGGATCCGGAAATCCTCGCGTCTGAGGTCGAGCACCCGGCGCCCGAACGCGGTGGCGGTGACGTAGAGCTGCTGCAGCTCGACCTCGACGACGTCGTCGACCTGCAGCTTGGGGGTCACCACTCTGGCGGCCGCGGTGCGCCCGCGGGTGGTGTGGGCGACGACCTCGAACTGGTGCTCGACGTTGTCGTTCCCGAGGTCCACCTCGACGCGATAGGGCGGCCGCACCAGGGTCGCCACCGAGCGCCCGTCGACCAACAGCTCGACCCGCGCGATCGGCTCCTCGCCCACCACCCGGGCCACGAAGTCGATCCTGCCGAACACGAACTCGGCGCTGCGCGGCCGCTCGATCCACACCTCGAGCGGCGCCGCCACGGCGGCGGCCGCGATCGTCGTCAGGGCGAAGGCGAGACCGAGCGCGCGTCCGGCCACCGGCCGCCCCGCCCGCCTCCTTCTCACCGGCCCGAGACTCCGCCGGCGCCGCTCAGGCTGGCCTGCAGCGACGGCAGCCGGCTCTGCATCAGCTGGTGCATCGCCTGCCGGGTCTCGGCGATCCCCTCGGCCGGCAGGGTGTCGTAGATCAGCCGCGGCGAGTCGGTCGACCAGCGGTCGGCGGTCAGGCCCTCGAGCACCCTCACCGCCTCGCGCCGGCGCCGCCCCGCGTCGAGGAGGGCGGCGAGCTGGATGATCAGCTGCTGGTCGCCGGGCAGCCGCTCGAGCCCCTGCCGGAGCACCGCCTCGGCCGCCTTGTCGTCGCCCCCCGCCAGTCGCAGGCGGGCCAGCTCCTGGTGCGCGATCGATCGCACCCAGTCGGGGGAAGAGTCCGCTTTGACGGCGCGCTCGAGCTGGCGGACCGCCGCGTCGTGCCCGGCCGGGCCGCGGCGCGCCAGGCAGACCGCCAGCCGCACCCGGGCGTGGTGGTTGCCGGGGTTGACCCGCACCGCCCGCTCGAGCTGGAGGATGGCCGCTTCGTACTCGGCGCTCTTCTCGTAGGCGGCGGCGAGCGCCACCAGCGCCGCGTCGTTGGTGGGGTCGCTGTTGACCGCCCGCAGGAAGAACTCGGCGCTCGAAGAGATCGATCGCGACTCCTGGAGATAGGCTCCGAAGCTGCTCATCACCCAGGCGCTGAACCGCCGCGCCTCGCTGGTGCTGGTGCGGTCGGCGTAGATCTCGGCCAGCTCGCTGGCCATGGTCCGCGAGTGGGCGGCCAGCGTCGGGCGGTCGGCGTCGCGGTAGCGCAGGTAGGCGTCGTGGTGGAGGACGATGATCGGCACCAGCAGCTCGATGGGCTGGACGTCGAGCAGATCCCGGATCACCCGCAGCTTGAGCCGCCAGAACTGCTCGATCCGCCTCCACGGCTCCTTGCCCAGGGCATCGGTCTCGAACGCGAACAGCTCGTCCAGGGCGCGCTCCTCGTCGCCGGAGGCGAGCACCGCCAGTACGCCGCGGTAGGCCTCGCGGATCTCGTCCGCGGGCAGCGCGGCCGCCGGCCCCGGCCGGCCCAGGATCGCCGCCGCCAGCAGCAGGGCGGCCGGCAGCGCACAGCGGCAGGCAGCCGCGGCGGGCCGCCTGCAACGCGAGGACCTGGCGGGGGCGCTCAACTTCGTCGAGTACTCCGCGTCCGGGAAGCTGGACCGCGAGCGGCCCCGCCTGCTCGAGGACCGCCGCTACCGAATGGACCTTACGATTGTACCCTAGCAGCCCGTGGTGGAAGTCCGTGGGGTCGGCTGGCGAGCGCGGCGGGGCCGGATGCCAGGCGACGCGACGCAGGCAATGCCGGGCCATTGTCGAGGAGCGGCAACGCCGCAGACGGCTCCGCCCCGCCGCCAGACGGACGGGCGGACTTCCACCACGGGCTGCTAGCCGGGCAGATAGCGGTCGAGGATGCAGGTGGCGGTGCAGTTGCCGAACACGTTGACCATGGTGAACAGCGGGTCGATGATCGGCGCCACTGCCAGCAGCGCCACGATCCCCACCTCCGGAGGCACCCCGATCGGCTCCAGCACCAGGCCCATCATCCACAGCGCGCTCACCCCCGGCAGCCCCATCGCCGCCACCCCGGCCAGCACCGACCCCACCACCAGCATCAGGGCGCCGCCCGCACCCAGGATCTCGGCCGGGCTGCCGTGGAGCTGCACCGCGAAAATCGACGACAGACTGAAGAAGAGCGCGCTGCCGATCGGGTTCATGGTGATCCCCAGCGGCAGCAGCAGGTTGACGTTCTCGCGCTGCAGCCCGAAGCTCTCCTTGAGCGCCACCATGGCGGCGGGGATCGAGGCGAAGCTGCTCGAGGTGGCGAAAGCCACCAGCAGCGGCTCGCGCATCCCCCGCAGCACCGCCGGCAGACTGGTTCGCCGCACCCGCCAGATGGTCAGCGTGAAGAGCGCCATGGTCGCCACCGTGGTCACCAGGCTGACCAGAATCACCTTGCGGAACACCGAGGCGAAGGCCAGCCCGCCGCCCGCCACCTGCCCGGCGACGATGCACAGCAGCCCGGCCGGTAGCAGCCAGATGATCCAGGTGATGATCCTCAGGAGGGAGTTGAAGAGCGCCTCCACCACCGCCAGCGCCTGGTCGCGGGTCGCGGCCGGCGCCAGCCCCAGCGCCACCCCCAGCAGCACCGAGAAGAACAGCACCGCCAGGTAGTTGTCCTCGAGGTAGGCCTCGACCAGGTTGCCGGGAATCAGCTTCTCGAGATAGGCCAGCACCCGCGGCCCCGCCTCGGCCGCCGCCTCGCCGGCCGCTCCCGAGCCCTCCGGCAGAGGCGCCGAGGGCTGCACCGGGGTGCCGCCGAACAGCTCCACGTAGCCCTCCTCGCCGCCCTCGCCGGGCGCCGCGCCGGCGCCGGTCGACTCCATCTCGAGCAGCAGCCCGCCCAGCTCGGGCGAGGTCCGCAGGTCGGCCCCCACCCGGGTCAGCCAGCCGATCCCGGTGCCGATCGAGGCGGCCAGCAGCATCCCCACCCAGAACACCCCGACCACGATCAGCAGGTTGCGGCCCAGCCGGTGGCTGGCCACCATCCGCCCCAGGCTGGAGACCACCGCCGCCCCCAGGATGGGGATGATGCACATCAGCAGCAGCGACAGGTAGAGCCGCCCGAAGGGCGCCAGGAAGCGCCCCGCCGGCTCGTTGAGGCTGCCCAGCGCCAGCCCCCCCGCCACCGCCAGGACGATCGGCGCCAGCCGGCGGGCGGTGGTCCAGCGGCCGCCGGTGCTCACCGCGCGCCGTCCTCCGCCCCGGCGGCGGCCGCCGCCCCCGCCTCCCCGAACCAGCGCCGGTAGAGCACCCCCGCGGTGCCGTCCGCCTCGATGGTCTCGAGATAGAGCTCGAGCCAGGCCAGCAGGTGACCGTCCTCCCAGGCGACGGCGATGGCCAGCGGGTCCTTGCGCGTCTTGTCGACCGTGGTCCGCACCCGGATGAGCTGTTCGCGGTGGCCGCGCCGCCAGGTGTCGGCCCGCGCGCTGTCCAGCAGCGCGGCGTCGATGCGGCCCTCGATCACCTCCCCCATCATCGCCGCGAACTCCCGGTAGGGCCGCACTTCGGCGCGCCGGAAGCTGGCCTCGGCGAAGCCCACGTAGGCGCTCCCCGCCAGCGCCCCGATCACGAACCCCGGAGCGTCCAGGACCCGGAACGGATCGCCGCCCCCCGGCACCGACAACCGGTTGACCAGCAGTGCCTGGTAGACGGTGAGATACGGCCCGGTGAAGCGCACCTTCCGGGCCCGCCCCAGCGTCGCGCTGAGCTTCGAGATCCCGACGTCGGCCCGCCCCGAGGCCACCATCTCGACCACCGCGTCGAACGACTCCGCCGTCGCCATCTCGCGGTAGCTCACCCCCAGCCGCGCCGCCACGTCCCGCGCCAGGTCGACGTCGAACCCCACCGCCTCGCCGTCCCGGTGAAAGAAGAACGGCGGCCGCTCCCCCCGGTAGCGCGCCACCCGCAGCTCCCCTTGCTCGCAGATCCGCCGCAGATCGGGCGGCGCAACGGCGGCGCAGTCCGCGCCGCCCTCATCCGCGGACCCGGCGGCCGCCGCCAGGGCGGCCGGTGGCCGGTTCAAGACCGCGGCGATCACCAGCGCCGTCACGGCAAGGGCCGACGCCAGCGACCGAACCCCGCCGACCGACCCTCTCGGACCGCTCGTCCGCGCTCGCCGCCCGCCCGGCGCGCAACCCGTCTCCACCTCGTGAATCAAGCCCCGGGCAGCGTAGCACGGGCGACCGGTTTCGCCGTCGAGGTCAGGGAGGTAGTCTTCGTACGAGCCGTGCGGCGAGAGCCGCCTCACCGCACAACCGAGGAAGTCCTGTGAAGACCATCAGCGTCAGAGATCTTCAAAGAGACATCAAGCAGGCAGTGGACACCGCGCAGCGAGACCGCGTCATCGTCACCCGGCGCGGACAGCCCGCGGCAGTGCTCCTGGGCGTCGAGGGTCGGGACTGGGAGAGCGTCGTCCTCGAGACGAGCTCCGAGTTCTGGAAGCTCATCGAGGAACGGCGGACGCAACCGACCATCTCGCGCCTAGAGCTGGCCCGCAAACTGAGGATCGACAGGCCAGGTTGACGGCCGGATCGCTTCTCCCCGATCGGCCAGCGATCGACGGCAATGTACCTGCTGCCATCGGGACTGCCGCAGCACGCTTGAGGCCACTGAATGGGTTCAGTCGGCTTGGGTTGCCGGGCCGGCCGGGGCGCCGACCGCTTCGGGCGCCGGGGCGGCGACGACGGTCGCCGGCAGTGGTAGCCGCAGGCGGGCGACGCAGCCGGGGCGGTCGGGGCGGTTCTCCAGGGTGAGCGAGCCGCCGTGGGCCTCGGCGATCTGGCGGCTGAGGGCGAGACCGATGCCCGAGCCCTCGGGCTTGGTGGTGAAGAAGGGCACGAAGAGGTTGGCCGGGTTGGAGATGCCCGGGCCCTCGTCCTCCACCACGACCTCGAGGCCGCCGGCGCGGACCGACCAGCCGATGGCGACGGTGCCGCCGGTCTCGAGGGCGGCGTCGACGGCGTTGCGGATCAGGTTGATGAGCACCTGCTCGAGCTGCGCCGGGTCGGCTTCGACGCTCACGCCGGGCCCCGACACGACCTGCATCGGCAGGCGGGTCTCGAGCGCCGCGACGCGGGCGACCACCGGCGCGATCTCGAGCGGCTCGAGGCTCGGCGGTGGCAGCCGGGCGAGCTGCGCATAGGAGGACATGAAGCGGCTGAGGGCCGCCGCCCGTTTCTCGATGACGTCGAGGCCGCGGGTCATGTCCTCGCGGCAGTCGGCGGCCTCGGGCACCTTGGCGGCCAGAGTCCGTAAGGTGGCGGCCGTCGACTTGATGGGCGCCAGCGAGTTGTTGAGCTCGTGGCCGAGCACCCGGATCAGCCGCTGCCAGGCCTTGCGCTCCTCGGCCCGCAGGGCCGGGCGCAGATCGGCGACCACCAGGAGCTGATGCCGCCGGCCGCCCTCGCGGAACGGGGTGCGCCGCACTCCCCACCGTCCGGCGCCGCTTGGAAAGGCACGCTCTTCGGTGCGCACCGGCTCGCCCTCGAGCCAGGCTTCGAGACCCAGCTCGGCGGCCGGTCGCCCCAGCAGCCGGGTCTCCGGCCGCCCCAGGAGCCGCTCTCCGGCACGGTTGACCAGGCGCAGCCGGCCGTCGGGGTCGAAGGCGAAGATAGCGACGTCGATGGTGGCCATCACCGCGCGCAGCAGCGCGCTGGCCTCGAGAGCGCTGAGCCGCTGGGCGCCGAGCCGCTCGCTCAGCAGGTTGACCTCGCGGAGGACGTCGTCGAGGGCGTCCGCCTCGCCGGTGCGGCGGCCCCGCATCGAGTAGTCCTCCTGGCGCATCGCCTCGAGCAGGCTGGCGAGGGTGCGCAGCGGGTGGACGACGCGCCGCCGGGCCGCCGCGGCGAAGGCACCGGCAACCACCAGCAGCGCCGCCGACCCGACCGCCCGGACCGAGGTCGGCAGGCCGCTGCGCCACAGCAGGACGAGCGCGGTGGCGGTGCCGGGGACGGCCGCCGCCAGCGTCAGCAGCAGCACCCGGTCCTCGTGCCGCAGCAGCCGCCGCCACCAGCCGCGACGCTCGCCTGCCGCAGGCTGCTCCCACGGCTGCGGGCGCGCGCTCACCTCGATGCCGCCGTCGCCAAGGGAGCTACTCGATCCGGTGCTTCTCGAGACGCCGGTAGAGGGCGCTGCGGCTGAGTCCGAGGTCGACGGCAGCGAGGGTGACGTTGCCTTGATGGCGCGACAGTGCCTTGCGGATGAGCCAGCGCTCCGCCTCCTCGAGGTTCATGTCGGCGAACTGCCCGGAGGCCGGCGCGGTGTCCAGCAGTCCCAGGTCGGCCGCCTCGATCCGGCTCCCCCGCGCCATCAGTACGGCGCGCTCCACGGCGTGGTCCAGCTCGCGGACGTTGCCCGGCCAGGAGTGGGCGCCCAGCGCCTCGAGGGCCGCCGGCTCGAACCCCTCGATCCGCTGGCGATGGCGGCGGCAGTGGCGCTCCAGGAAATGCCGCGCCAGCGGCTCGAGATCGGCCCGGCGCTGGCGCAGCGGCGGCACCCGGATCTCGACCGTCTTGAGGCGGAACAGCAGGTCCTTGCGAAACCGCCCGGCGGCCACCTCCTCGTCGGGATCGGTGTTGGTGGCGGAGAGGATCCGCACGTCGGCGCGCCGCGTGCGGGTGCCGCCCACGCGCTCGAACTCGCCGCTCTCCACCACCCGTAGGAGCTTGGCCTGCTGGCCCAGGGGCAGGTTGGCGATCTCGTCCAGGAACAGGGTGCCGCCGGCGGCCATCTCGAAACGGCCCATGCGGTCGGCCTTGGCGTCGGTGAAGGCGCCCCGCACGTGGCCGAACAGCTCGCTCTCGAAGACGCTGTCCGGGATCGCTCCGGAGTTGACGGTGACCAGCGGCCGCGAGGCGCGTGGCGACACCGAGTGCAGCACCCGCGCGATCAGGCTCTTGCCGGTGCCGTTCTCGCCGGTCAGCAGCACGTTGGCGTCGGAGGGCCCGACCCGCTCGATGAGCTCGAGCACCGGCTTCATGGCCGGCGCCTCGGCGATCAGCACCAGCTCGCCGCCGTCGCCCTCACGCAGCACCCGGTTCTCGGCCTCGAGCTGCTCGCCCTTGCGCAGCGCCCGCACCAGCTCGGTGTGGTTCCGCAGGGTCGCCAGCAGCCGCTCGTTGTCCCACGGCTTCTCGACGAAGTCGCGGGCCCCGCGGCGCATCGCCTCGACCGCCAGCTCGACGCTCCCCCAGGCGGTCATCACCACCACCGGCAGGTTGCGATCCAGCTCCCGGAGGCGGTCGAGCAGCTCGACGCCCTCCTGTCCCGAGGTGGTGTCGCGGGTGTAGTTGAGATCCATCAGCACGACGTCGAGGTCGCGCTTCTCGACGGCGGCGATCACCTCCGCCGGCGAGCTGGCGGTCACGATGTCGTAGCCGTCGCCCTTGAGGAGAAGCCGCAGCGACTCCACCACGTCCGGCTGATCGTCGGCGATGAGGACGCAGGGGCGGCTCATGAGCGCCGCGGCGATCTTAACCCAACGCCCGCGGCGCGCCGGCGGCGCGATGGCCCGATCACTCGAAGCGCAGGGCCACCGCGGGGTCGATGCGCACCGCCCGCAGCGCCGGCACCACGCTGGCCACCAGCGCCACGCCGGCCAGCGTGGCCAGCGCCGCCAGGTAGATGGAGGGATCGGTGGCCTGCACCCCGAACAGGACGCTCTTGAGCCCGTGGCTCAAGGCCAGCGCGGCGGCACCGCCCAGGACCACCCCGATCGAGGTCAGCACCAGCACCTTGCGCATCACCAGCGTCAGCACGTCGCGCGGCTGGGCGCCGAGCGCCATCCGCAGACCGATCTCGCGGGTGCGGCGGCCGATGGCGTAGGCGATGACGCCGTAGATCCCGATCCCCGCCAGCAACAGGCTGACGCCGGTGAACAGTCCCAGCACCAGGGTGCTCCAGCGCCAGGGCTGGAGCGAGGTCGCCACGACCTGGTCGAGCGAGCGCACGGTGCCCAGCGGCAGGTTGGGCTCGAGCGACCAGACCGCCTCGCGGACCGCGGCGACCGCGGCCAGCGGGTCGCCTGCCGTCTGGACCAGCAGGAACTCGCGTCGCGTCGGCTCCTGCCGCTGCGGGAAGTAGAGCAGCCCCTTCCCCTCCTCGAAGAGCAGCATCTGCTTGGTGTCGGCTGCCACCCCGACCACCGTCGCCACCCGCTCGCCACCCTCCGGCTGGACGTAGCGGATCTGGCCGCCGAGAGCGCCGCCGGGCCAGAAGCGGTCGGCCAGACCCTTGCTGACGATCACCGCCGGCACCGCCTCGGGGCCGTCTCGCTCGTCGAAGGCGCGGCCGCGCAGCAGCTGGATGCCCATGGTCTCGAAGTACCGCGAGCTGACCAGGTGCTCGCCGGCGTAGAGCCGCTCGCCGGCCGGCGCATCCCGCCCTTCGACGGTGAAGCTGCGACCGTGGCTCTCGAAGTTGAGCGGCAGGGGATGGACGAGCGCCGCCGAGCGCACTCCGGGGACCGCCTCGACGCGCTCGATCAGCCGCCGGTAGAAGGCGGTGACGCGCGCCGTCTCTTCGTACTGCTTGGCTGGCAGGTGCATCTCGACGGTCAACACCCGCTCGGCCCGGAAGCCGGGATCGACGTTCTGCAGGTGACGGAAGCTCTGCACCGCCAGCACCGTCCCCACCAGCAGCAGGATCGCCAGGCTGACCTGGGCGACCACCAGCACGCTCTGGGTGCGCCGACCCTTGACCCCCATGCCGGCCACCGCGTCGCCCTCCTTGAGGGCCAGCGACAGGTCGGTCTTGAGGGTCTGGAGCGCCGGTGGCAGGGCGAAGACGCAGGCGGTCAGGACCGACAGGCCGAGGGTGAACAGCAGGGCGGCGCGGTCGACCTCGATCTGGCCGACGCGGAACAGGTCCTCAGGGAAGTTGCGGGCGAACAGCTGGAGGTTCCAGTGGGCCAGCAGCGCCCCCAGGGCGCCGCCGGCGAGCGCCAGCACCAGCCCCTCGGTCAGCAGCTGGCGGATGACGTGCAGCCGGCCGGCGCCGAGGGCGGCGCGGATCGCGAACTCGCGCTCACGGCCGGCGCAGCGCACCAGGAAGAGGTTGGAGATGTTGGTGCAGATGATCAGCAGCACGAAGCCGCTGGCGACGGTGATGAGGATCAGCAGGATGCGCACCATGTCGTAGAAGAAGATGAGGGCCTCGCGCAGCGGGACGATGCGGAGACCGGTCTCCACCTCGTCGGGGTAGTGCTCCCGCTGGAGGCGGCGAAAGAGCACCTCGGTCTCGGCCAGCGCCCGCTCGACGCTGGCGCCGGCGGCCAGCCGGCCGACCACCAGGAACGAGCGGTAGGAGCGGTCGTAGCGCGCCGCCTCCTCCTCCAGCGGCATCCACATCTTGACGCCGCCGTAGGGGAAGTTGAACCGCGGCGGCATCACCCCGACCACCGTCACCCGCTCGCCGTCGATCTCGACGGTGCGCCCGACGGTCGCCGGGTCGCCGCCGAAACGGCGCTGCCAGACTCCGTGGCCGAGCAGGGCGACCGGCGGCGCGCCGGGCCGGCCGTCCTCGGGCACGAAGGTGCGGCCCTGCTCGGCCTCGACGCCGAGCAGCGAAAACAGATTGGACGACACCCAGCCGACGGTCAGCCGCTCGGGCTGGGCGTCCCCGCCGGCCAGGTTGCGCGCCCCGTAGATGTAGGCCGCCATCCCCTCGAACGACTGACTGCCGCTCTCCAGCTCGAGGAAGGTGGGCAGCGCCAGACGCAGCTGATCGAAGCCCTTCTGGCGGTCGAACCGGAACAGGTGGACCAGCTCGTCGGGCTCGTCGAACGGCAGCGGTCTGAGCAGGAAGGCGTTGACGACGCTGAAGTTGGCGGTGTTGGCCGCTACCCCGATGGCCAGCGTGAGGATCGCGGCCAAGGTGAAGACGGGGCTGCGAAGCAGCGCCCGCAGGGAGTAGCGGAGGTCTTGACCGAGGGTCGACATCGGCTGCCCTCTCTTCCCGCCGCTCACACCGCGGCCTGGAGCGCCGCCGGCTGGTCGGCGGTCTGGCCGACCAGCTCCTCGGCGACGATCCGGCCGTCGTAGAGCTGGACGTTGCGCCAGGCGTGCCGCGCCCAGCGCGGGTCGTGGGTGACCATGCAGATCGTCGCCCCCTCCTCGTGCAGCTCGTCGAGAAGGCGCATAACCGCCTGGCTGTTCTGCGAGTCGAGGTTGCCGGTGGGCTCGTCGGCGAGCAGGATCGCCGGCTTGCCGGCGACCGCCCGCGCCACCGCCACCCGTTGCTGCTGGCCGCCCGAGAGCTGCGACGGGTAGTGCTTGGTGCGGTGCGCCATGCCCACCCGGTCGAGGGCCTCCATGACCCGCCGCCGCCGCTCGCGGGCCGCCATCCCGCGGTAGGTCAGCGGCAGCTCGACGTTCTCGTAGACGGTGAGATCGCCGATCAGGTTGAAGGCCTGGAAGATGAAACCGATCTCGCGGTTGCGCAGGCTGGCGCGGGCGCCCACCGACAACGCCGCCACTGGCTGGCCCTGGAGCAGGTACTCCCCCGCGCTCGGCGAGTCCAGCAGGCCCAGGATCGAGAGCAGCGTCGTCTTGCCGCAGCCCGACGGTCCGGAGATCGAAACGTAGTCCCCCAGCGCGACCTCGAGATGGACGTTGGAGAGCGCATGGGTCTCGACCTCGTCGGTGTGGAAGATCTTGCTCACGCCCTGGATGGCGATGAGCGGGTTCGTGGTTGCTGGCATGGCGGCCCTCTCCTCGTTTTTCAGTTCAGGCGTAGGCGATCGTAGCCGTCCCAGTCGGAGACGTCCGAGAGCACTACCCGATCGCCCGCTTCGAGACCGGCGACAATCTCGACGGTATTGACCGAGGCGCGACCCAGCTCCACCGTCACCCGGTGGGCCTGGTGCCCGTCTCCGGCGACCTTGAACAGGCTGATGGGTTGACCGGGCTGGCCGTAGGCCGGGCGGCCCACGAACAGCACGTTCTCCAGGCGCTCGATCTCGATGGTGCCGTCGACGCTGAGATCGGGCCGCGCCCCCTTCGGCAGCGGCCCGTCGAAGGTCACCTCCACGGTCACCGCCCCGTGGCGGACCGCCGGGTCGATGCGGGCCACGCGGCCGGCGACCAGGCCCAGCCGCGTGTCGATCTCGGCCTTCTGCCCGACCAGCAGGTCGCGCGCCTGCACCTCGGGGATGCCGAGGCGGGCCTTGAGCCGGCCGGGCTCGGCTACCTGCGCCAGGATGTCTCCGGGCGCCACGCGCTGCCCTTCCTCGACGTCGACCTGCTGGAGCACGCCGTCCATGCCGGCGACCACCCGCAGGCCGCGCACCTTCTCCCGCTGCAGCCGATCGAGAGCGCGCAGCCGCTCCAGCCGGCTGCGCTCGGCCTCGAGGCGGGCCTCGGCCGAGCGCGCGGTCTTGGCCAGCCGCTCCTTCTCGATCGCCGAGCGCTTGGCCAGCTCGGCCGCCCGCAGCCGCGACAGCTCGGCGGTCAGCTCGGGCAGCAGCCCCTCGGCGGCCAGCCGCTCGTCGGCGGCGGCCTGCAGATCGGCCTGGTTGTGCTCGGCGGCCACCGCCGCGAAAACCGACTCCTGCGACAGCGCGCCGCTCTCGAGATCCGCCTGCAGCACCCGGAAGTCGGCTTCGGCGGCGCGCAGCTCCGCTTCGGCCTCGAGGGCGGCCTGCTCGAGCTCGGGATTGCTCAGCTCGACGACGGCGGTCTGCGCGGTCACCGGCGTTCCCGGCCTCGCCAGGATGCGCTCGACCTGGCCGGAGCTCGAGGCCGACACCCACTGCACGCTCTCGGGGACCAGGGTGCCCGGTCCCCGCACCTGGCGCAACATCTCACCGCGCTCGACGGTGGCGATCCACAGCGCCTGACCCTCGACGTGCGGCGCCGCCGGCTCCAGGCTGGCGACTCCCAGGGTGGCACCGATCAGCACCAGGCCACCGGCGCCGGCGAGTAGCAAGCGCCGACGACGGCGCTTCGAGCTGAGATTTCGCTGGATGTCCACAATCAACCTCCGCTCCCTGCCGAGCAGGGAACGTGCCAGTTCGCCGGTCCGCTTTCGCCCCTGCGTTGGCGCTTCGCCGGCCCGTCCGCGGGGGCGGCGCTGCGACCGGCGTCCGGTTCCGGGAAACCGTGTACCGGAAGCGGACGCCGCTCGCCGGCCGCCGGCATCTCGCCCCCTTCATGTCCCCCGGCTGCGTGCCGGCCACGGCGCGGTCCGGGGCGCTGCGGCAGGCCGCCGTCCCGGCGCCGCGCGCCGCCGGCCGGCCCACCCGGGCGGTTTGGTCCGGCCCGACCACCGTCCCACCCCAGCGGGCGGGGCCGCCCCGACCCATGGGTCTGAATATTAAGAAAAAGTAACGCTTAATAAAGATACGTAGACCGATGCCCGGCGTTCGATTTCGAGATCGTTTTTCCCACCTCCGGAACGCCGTGGAGCCAGCGCGGCGTGGCCGCAACCGAGCGGCGGAGCAAGCGCCGCCGAAGTGCCGCCGCTCTTTCCGCCGCTTGGCATGCTCCCTGCTCGCGTGCCGTCAACGCGACACGGGGCCTTCTTCCCAGACCGCAGATTTCGGAGGACGCTGAGTCATGACCCAAGCCGACGCTCCTGCTTCCAAAGATCGCGGTGAGCAGGCGAACGGGGTGGCCATCATCGGCATGAGCTGCCGCTTCCCCGGCGCTCCCGACCTCGACGCCTACTGGCGACTGCTGCGCGACGGCGTCGACGCCGTCACCGAAGTGCCGACCGACCGCTGGGACGTGGAGTCGCTCTACGACCCCGACCCCGCGGCGCCCGGCAAGATGGTCAGCCGCTGGGGCGGCTTCCTGGCGGAGGTCGACAAGTTCGACGCCGCCTTCTTCGGTTTGAGCCCGCGCGAGTCGAACCACGTCGACCCCCAGCAGCGGTTCATCCTCGAGGTGGCCTGGGAGGCGCTGGAGGACGCCGGGCTGCCGCCGCTGTCGCTGGCCCGCAGCCAGACCGGGGTGTTCATCGCCACCATCGCCACCGACTACGCCACCGACCTGTTCATCAAGTACGCCGACCGCATCGACGCCTACTCCGGCACCGGCACCACCCGGGCGCTCAACGCCAACCGCCTCTCCTACTTCCTGGATCTGCGGGGTCCCAGCATCACCATCGACTCGGCCTGCTCGGGGTCGCTGACCGCGGTCCAGCTGGCCTGCGAGAGCCTGCGGCACGGCGAGAGCACCCTGGCGCTGGCCGGCGGCGTCAACCTCATCCTGCGCGCCGACGGCAACCTGTTCTTCTCCAAGGCCGGCGCGCTCTCCCCCGACGGCCACTGCAAACCGTTCGACGCCCGCGCCAACGGCATCGCCCGCTCCGACGGCATCGGCGTCGTGGTGCTCAAGCCTCTGGCCCGGGCGCTGGCCGACGGCGACGAGATCTATGCCGTGATCCTCGGCGGCGCCCTCAACCAGGACGGCCACAGCGCCGGCGTCATGGCGCCCAACGCCGAGGCGCAGAAGGAGATGCTGCTCACCGCACTGCGGCAGGCCGCAATCGGTCCGGCGGACGTCCAGTATGTCGAATGCCACGGCACCGGCACCAATCTGGGCGACCCGGTCGAGGCGCGGGCGCTGGGCGACGTCTTTGCGCCCGCCAAGGGGGCCGACCGTTATCTCGGCGTCGGCTCGGTGAAGAGCAACATCGGCCACAGCGAGGCGGCGGCCGGGATCGCCAGCGTCATCAAGGTGGCGCTGGCCATGCGCCACCGGCAAATCCCGCCGACCATCCACTTCCAGCAGCCCAACCCGCTGATCCGTTTCGACGACTGGCGGCTGCGGGTGCAGCGCCAGCTGGGCCCGTGGCCGGAGCCCGATCGTCCCCTGATCGCCGGGGTGAGCAGCTTCGGGATCGGCGGCGCCAACGCCCACCTGCTGATGAGCGAGGCGCCGGCCCGCCCGGCCGCCGGTTCGCACGACAAGCGACGAGAACCCGACGCAGAAGAGCCGGCGACCGCGCATCTGCTGACCCTCTCCGCCCGCTCGACGGCGGCCCGCGAGCGGCTGGCCGCCGCCTACCGCGCGCTGCTGGCGGCGCCCGGGGCGCCGGCCTGGGACGCGGTCTGCTACGGCGCGGCGCTCCGCCGCAGCCATCTCGAGCAGCGCCTGGCGCTGGTCGCCCGCACCCGCGAGGAGGCGGTCGGCAAGCTCGACGACCTGCTGGCCGGCCGTCAGGGTCCCGGCGTGGTGACCGGCGCCGTGCTGCCCGGTCAGCACCGCCGCCTGGCCTTCGTCTTCTCCGGCCAGGGCACCCACTGGCACGGCATGGGGCGCCGCCTGCTCGAGCGCGAGGATGCATTCGCCGAGGTGGCGCGACTGTGCGACGAGGTGCTCGCCGAGCTCGCCGGCTGGTCGCTGATCGAGGAGCTGACCGGCCCGGCCGAGGCGAGCCGGCTGGCCGAGACCGCGGTGGCCCAGCCGGCGATCTTCGCCGTCCAGGCGGGCCTGGCGGCGCTGTGGCGCGCCTGGGGTCTGGAGCCCGAGGTGGTCGTCGGGCAGAGCCTCGGCGAGGTGGCGGCCGCCTGCACGGCCGGCGCGCTCGAGCTCGAGGACGCGGTCCGGGTGGTCTTCCATCGCAGCCGCCTGATGCAGCGGGTGGCCGGCCAGGGCGCCACGGCGCTGATCGCGCTCGCCGAAGAGCAGGCGCGGCTGGCCTTGACCGGTTTCGGTGGCGAGGTAGTGGTCGCCGGCTCGACCAGCCCCGGCTCGACGGTGGTCTCCGGCGGCCGCGAAGCGGTGGAGCGGCTGGTCGCCTCGCTGGACGCCCAGGGGGTCTTCGCCCGCGCCCTGAAGGGCGTCGACGTCGCCTTCCACAGCCACCACATGGACCCCCTCACCGGCGAGCTGGCCGCCGAGCTGGCCGGCATCCGCCCACGGCCGGCGGCGATCCGTCTGCTGTCGACGGTGACCGGCGGCGAGATCGCCGGCGAGCAGCTCGACGCCGACTACTGGGCCCGCAACCTGCGACAGCCTTTCCGCTTCGCCGCCGCCCTCGCCGAGCTGGTGGGAGAGGCGGTCGACACCTATCTCGAGATCGGCCCGCATCCGGTGCTGGCCGGCTCCATCCGGCAGATCCTCGACCACCAGCAGGCCGAGGCGCTGGTGGTCGGCTCGCTGCGCCGCGACGCCGACGAGCACGAGAGCCTGTTGGAGGCCGTCGGGCAGCTGCACGCCGCCGACCACCCGGTGAACTGGGCGGCGCTGTTCGGCGCCCCGCGGCGGCGGGTCAAGCTCCCCTCCTATCCCTGGGGACGGCAGCGCTTCTGGCACGACCAGCTCCGCGAGGGCGAGGACCCGCCGACCGGTCTGGTCGAGCTGCGGGGCGGCGACGGCCATCCGCTGCTGGGGCTCCACGTGGTCGCCGCCCGGCCGGCCGGCCAGCACCTGTGGGAGCGTGACTTCACCAACCGCTCGCTCTACTGGCTGGACGAGCACCGCATCCAGGGCGCGCCGGTGCTGCCGGCCACCGCCCACCTGGAGATGGCCCGCCGCGCCGCCAAAGAGGTGCTCGGCGACGGCACCCTGCAGCTCGAGGAGGTGGGGTTCGCCTCACCCCTGGTGTTGCCGCCCGAGAGCGGGCCTCGCCGCGTGCAGCTGGTGCTCGACGCCGACGGTGGCGAGCAGACCCGCTTCCGGGTCTTCAGCCGCGCCGCCGACGCCGCGCCCGACGAGCGCTGGGCCCTCCACAGCAGCGGCCGCATCCGCCGCGTCGAAGAGGCCGCCGCACCGACCCAACCGCTCGACGTCGCCGCCATCCGCAATCGCTGCACCAACGTGATCGACGTGCGCGAGCACTACCGGCGGATGGAGCTGGCCGGCCTCGAGTACGGGCCCAGCTTCCGCGCCATGACTTCGCTCCAGCAGCGCCCGGGCGAGGCCATCTCGCGTCTCGAGCTGCCCCCCGCGACGGCGGCCGAGGCCGTCCACTACGGGCTCCATCCGGCGATCCTCGACGCCGCCCTGCAGACCCTCAACGGCACCCACTGGGACGTCATCAAGATCGGTCTCACCTACATTCCGGTGAGCCTCGGCGAGCTGCGGCTCTACGCGCCGGCGGGCAGCAAGGTCTGGACCTACGCCACCGAGGGACCGGTGGCCGACGACCGGCCGGTGACCCGCTACGCCGACCTGACGATCACCGACGACGAGGGTCGCGTGGTGGCCGAGGTGCGCGACCTCGAGCTGCGCAAGATCGCGGCCGCCGGCAGTGCCCGTCGCGAGCACGAGCTGTCCTGGCGGGCCGCCCCCGCCGATCCGGCGAGCGCCGAGCAGCGGTCCACCAACGGCCCCTGGCTGATCTTCGCCGACGGGGAGGGCGTGGCCGAGGCCCTCGGCGAGCAGCTTTCCGCCCGCGGCGACTCCTTGGTGGTCGTGCGACCCGGCCAGCGCTGGACGGTGGTCGACGACGGAACCATCGAGATCGATCCGCGGCGGCCCGAGGACTACGACCAGCTGGTGCAACGGACCGTCCTCGAAGGCGAGCCGCAGTGCCGCGGGATCGTCCACCTCTGGAGCCTCGACGCCGCGGACCCCGCCGAGCTCGACCTGGACACCCTCGAAAGGGCCGCCGCCAACGGCGCCAAGTCGGTGATCTGGCTGCTCCAGGCGCTCGCCCGCGCCGGCGCAGCGCAAAGCGGCGCCGCCGGCCCGGATTCGTGGCGCCAGCCGCCGCGGCTGTGGATCGCCACCCGCGGCGCCCTGGCGGTAGGCCCGGACGACGGCGTGGCGGTGGCCCAGGCGCCCGTCTGGGGGCTCGGCCGGGTCGCCGCCCGCGAGCACGGCGAGCTGTGGGGCGGCCTGGTCGATCTCGACCCGGTGGCGGCGCCGGCGGCCGCCGCAGCGGAGCTGCTCGGCGAGCTGAGCGTCAGCGGGAAGGGGATCGAGGCCGCCTTCCGGGAGGGCGAGCGCTACGCGCCGGCCCTGACGCCGGCGCGGCGTCCCGGCACCGACCTGCGGCTGCGGCCCGACGCGAGCTACCTGATCACCGGCGGCCTGGGAGGGCTCGGCCTGTCGGTGGCGCGATGGTTGGCCGAGCGCGGCGCGCGGCGGCTGTTCCTGGCCGGTCGCACCGCCCTGCCGCCGCGCGACGAGTGGTCGGCGCTCGATCCGGAGAGCAGCAAAGGTCGCAAGGTGGCGGCGGTGCGGGCTCTCGAGGCCGCGGGCGTCAGCGTCCACCCGGTGGCGCTCGACGTCGCCGACGCCGACCGCCTGGCCGCGTTCCTCGACGCCTTCCACCGGCAGGGCTGGCCGCCGTTGCGGGGCGTGGTGCACGCCGCCGGCACGCTGCACGACCAGCTGCTCGCCCGCCTGAGCGATGAACAGTTCGACGTCCCCTGGCGGCCCAAGGCCACCGGCGCCTGGCTACTGCACCGCGCCCTGGCCGGCGAGGAGCTGGATTTCTTCGTCCTCTTCTCCTCGGTGGCCTCGGTGCTGGGCTCGCTCGGTCAAGCCAACTACGCCGCCGGCAACGCCTTCCTCGACGCCCTGGCCCACCAGCGGCGGGCCCAGGGCCTACCGGCGGTGAGCATCAACTGGGGGCCGTGGGCCGAGGTGGGCATGGCGGCGGGAATGGACCCCGAGACCTTCAAGGCCCAGGGCGGTCTCGAGCTGCTGGCCCCTCGTGAGGCGCTCGAGTCGTTGGCCGCGGCGCTGGCCGCCGACGCCGCCCAGCTGGTGGTGGTCAAGGCCGACTGGCGGCAGTGGTCGGAGAAGGTCCCCGGCCGGGCCGCCGCCGGTCTGGTGGCCGCCCTGATCGAGCCCGACGACGACGAGGACGAGCACGGCGCGAGCCCCGGCCCGCAGCGCGGCGACCTCACCGACGAGATCCTCGGCGACGCCGATCCGGCCGAGCAGCGCCGCCGCCTCGAGGCCTGGTTGGGCGAGCTGTGCGCCTCGGTGCTGCGCCACCAGGGCCCGCCGCTCGATCCCCGCCAACCGCTGTCGGCGCTGGGCTTCGACTCGATCCTCACCGCCGAGGTCCGCGGCCGGCTGCGGGCCGCCTTCGGCGTCGAGGTGCCGCTCACCGAGATGCTGCTCGGCGGCTCCATCAAGAGCGTCACCGAGGCGGTGCTCGGCCGGCTGGCCTCCGCAGAGACGGCCGCCGCGGCCGCCTGACGCACGGGAACGAGACCGATGCACATCTTCGAACCCCGACCCCGCGGCGACCACCGCCCCCCCCGGTGGCGGCCGCTGGTCGATGCGGTTTCGAGGGCCGTGGACTGCGCGTGGCAGTCCGCCCTACGAGAGGCCGGACCGGCTTCCGCCGGCGGCCTCGAGACCAGGCTCAGCGAAAGGAGGAATCCATGGCTGAGAAGGCGCTCTACGAGACCCCGCACCTGGTGGACGTCGAGGAGATGGCAGGCGAAGAGGAGTTCGACGTCTGCATCACCGGCGGCGGCGCCAAGGCGGCGAGCCCGGCCGGCTAGGTCGAGTCTCACTGAGCTAGGGAGGGCGTGGGGTGGCCGCTCGCGGCTGCCCCACGCCCACGGTTCCTCTCCCGCCAGCGCCGCTCGAGGCGGACTCGGGGACGGCACGGCGGAGCCCGAAACCGGCTGCAGTCTAGCAGTCCAACCACCCACTTCTAGCGGAAGGAGGACAGGACCATGGAGCCCGAAAAAGAGATCTACCAGACGCCCCTGCTGCTCGACGTCGAGGAGATCACCAGCGGCGAGCTGGAGGACGACATCTGCGTCACCGGCGGTGGAGTGGCCAAGCTGGTCGACGCCCCTTAGCCGACGGCCGGCGCGGCCCGGGCGCCAGCGACGCCGCGCCGCCGATCTCACTCATCCGACCCTCGCCGGCGGCGAGGGCCTCTGAACTCGGGAGGTGCTCTTGATGGCCGTTCAACTGGCTGCGATTCCGAAGCGCGACGAGACGGTGGTGATCAACCGCGACTACGAAGTGCCGTCGCTGCTCCATCCGATGACTGGCAAGATCTTCGTCACCAACTGGGTCGGGGCGCGGGTCATGGAGCTCGCCGACGGCACCCGGTCGGTCGAGCGGATCGTCGAGCTGATCCTCGAGCAGTTCGAGGGCACCGCCCCGGAGGTGGTGCGCCAGGAGGTGCTGGGGTTTCTCGAGGACGGCGCCGACAAGGGGCTGGTGGCATGGAACTGAGCGGCGACTGCGGGTCGCCGGCGAAGCGTCTTGCCGGTCCGTGGGTCGTGGGCTGCGCGTGGCAGTCCGCCCCGGCCGGCAAGCCCCGGGGACGGCGAGAACCGGGGCAGCAGACCCATCTTTGCGACGAAAGGAGCAAGACATGGGGCCTGACAGCAGACACCTGCGCTACGAGACTCCCGTCCTGGTGGACGTGGAGGAGGTCTCCGGACTGGAGGAGGGCCTCTGCGCCACCAGCGGGGGCTGCGGCGACGCCAAGGCCGTGTAGCAGCGGGGAGGGGGCGGCACGGCTCGCTGGGCCGTTCCGCCCCCGCTCACTCTCGCCGTTCCGCACTCTGGCTCTCGAGGGCAGGCGCTGCGCGTGGCAGCCCGCCTTGATCGAGACGTCCCGGCGGGCCACGGCCCCGGGCCGGGGCGGCAAACCGCTCGGCGTAAAGGAGGAAGACCCATGGCCGAGAAAGAGACCTACGAGAGCCCGTCCCTGGTGGACGTGGAAGAGGTCTCGGGTGAACAGGAGGGTCTCTGCGTCACCGGAGGTGGCTGCAAGGACGTCCAGCAGGAGGCTCCCTAACGCCTGAGGAGGGCGGGGCGGCCGCCCGCCGCCCCGCCCGCCATTCCCGGTCGACTCTGCCAAGACGCCGCAGCGAGACACGAGACGCCATGAAACCCAGGAGCACATCGACGAGGACCCGGCCGCGCTGGACCTGGCAGCGGTCGCGGGCCAATCGCCGGCTGTCGATCCTGCCGAGGCTGCGCGCCAAGAGCGTCGGACGCCGGTTGCCGAGGCGCCCGGCGAGACCGCAGTGGAGACCCTTCGCCGTCTCCGAGCCCCCGGTTGCCTTCCGTCTGGCGAGCGCTGCGGAGCTGCCCGGCAACGGCAACGGCCGGCAGGAGCCGGCCGCCGACGCGCTGCTCTTCGTCGTCGCCGAGAGCGGCCCGCCGCAGCGCCTCCACACCAACGAGAGCAAGTTCTCGTGCTGCAACCGGGTGTGGAGCGGCGTCGCCCGGCTGGCCGACGGCAGCCTGACGGTCGGCGAGATCGCCGAGCGCCTGGCGGCACCCTTCCACGGTGCGGTCCGCGGCGTCGTGCGGGGACGGGTCGCCGACTGCGTCCACGAATGCGCCCGCAGGGGGTTGATCGAATGGAACTGACAGCCGAGAGCCGCGAGTTCGATCCGCGGCGTCGCTTCCGGCCCAACATCTACTGGTATCTGACCTTCCGCTGCAACCTGGCCTGCAAGCACTGCTGGGTGGAGTCCTCGCCCTGGGTCGACACCTCCGGCGACCTCACCACCCTCGAGGCGATGCGGGTGGTCCAGCAGATGGTCGAGCTCAACGTCGGCACCTGCATCATGACCGGCGGCGAGGTGCTCAGCCGGCGGGATGCGCTCGACGTGCTGCTTGCGCTGACCGACAACGGCATCCGGGTGGCGATGGAGACCAACGGCCTGCTGGTCTCCGACCGCTTCATCGAGCTCGCCCGCGAGCTGCAGGCCCAGCGCCTGCTCAACATCACCATCAGCCTGGACGGCGGCACCGCCGAAGCCCACGACCGTCTGCGCGGGCCCGGGACCTTCCGCCGCACCTTCGCCAAGCTGGGCCGGCTCACCGCCGGCGGCGTCGCCTACGCCGTCCAGTGCGTGCTCAATAGCAGCAACATCGAGACCATCCCGGTGCTCTACGAGCGGGCGGCGGAGCTCGAGCCCGGGCTCCGCACCGTCGCCTTCGCCCTGCTCAACCCGATCGGCCGCGGCGAGGAGCTGGTCGGCGACCTGGGGATCGGCTTCGGCGAGCTGACCCGCATCCTCGGACTGATCGAGGAGCACAAGGGCCGCTTCCACGGCTGCACCATGGTCAAGGCGCCGCCCGCCGCCATCCCGCCGCGATACCTGGGGATGGTGTTCCGCGACCGCGAGGTCGAAACGCTGGTCAGCTGCCAGTTCCCTCTGCTGGGCATCCTGCCCGACGGCGCGGTCACCGTCTGCGCGCTGTCGCGCGACAACGAGGAGCTGCACTTCGGCAACGTCCGCACCTCCAACCTCAAACGCATCTGGAGCGAGCGGCGGATGGACCTGCTGCGCGGCCGCTATCTCGACACCGACAACCTGGCCGGGATCTGCGGCGACTGCATCTGGAAGCGGCGGTGCCGCGGGGCCTGCCGGGCGTGGGCCTGGGAGGAGACCGGCAACTTCGACGCCCCCTACCCGCTGTGCGCCGCGCTCGCCGAGGCCGGTCAGTTCCCGGCGGCCTATCGCCTGTCGCGGCTGCGCGCGGCCGATCCCGGCTACCAGCCCCCCGGCGGCCGCTGTATCTGCCCGCTGAGCCCGGAGGTGGCGGCGTGACCGTGGCTCCCGCCGCCGCCCGCGGCTACCGCGACTTCGTGCGGCCGGGCCACCCGCTGCTGGCGCGGCTGTTTCCGGGGTCCGCGCCCCAGCGCACCAACGGCGGCGAGCGGGCGCTGGCAGCGACCCTCGACCAGGCGCGCCGGCGCTTCCGGTACCGGGCGGTGGTGGGCCGGCGCAGCTTCGACGAGCTCCAAGCCCGGCTCGACGGCGGCGGCGGGCCGCTCGAGCTCAACTGTCTGAACAGCGCCTGCATCCTGGTGGCGCGGCTCCGCGAGCTGGGCTTCTCGGCCGACGAGGTCTTCGTCGTTCCGGCCGGCCGGCGCTCGAACATCGGCGCCGGCACCGGCGCCGACTTCCACGCCTGGGTGCTGGTGCGGCTCGCCGGCGGCATGCGCTGGATCGACACCGCAGACCTCAGCGTCAGCTCGCCCCGCGGCCAGGAGATCCTCGCCGCCCACCACGTCTACGCGATGTTCAACGACCAGCACGTCTACGGTCTGGAGAGCCAGAAGCGGCGCCTGCTGCTGGACGAGCCGCCGACGGGACGCAACCGCCTCTATCTTTTCGGCCACCCCGAGGCGGCGCTTTCGGCGGCGGTGGCCGACCCCGCCTTCCAGCAGCTGGTCGGGCGGCTGGCGGCCGGCGAGCCGCTGCCGGCCGGCGACGCCGCCGAAGGCTGGCTCGAGGCCGGGCTGCTGGCCACCCGCGACCGCCGGCTGGTCGCCGGACCCAAGCTGGTCCTGGTGCCCGAGCGCCCCGAGCGCGAGCTGTTCGCACTGACGGCGGCCGACATCGACCGCTATCTCGGGGTGGTGGCGGCGACCGTGCCGCGTCTGCGCGCCGCCTTCGAGCGGACCACGGCGGCGCACCGCTGGAGCTGGTCCGAGGTCTGCCACGCAGTGGTGGCCGGCATGCTCCTCGACCTCAGCGTCGGCCGCGGGTTCGACATCCAGCGCCGGGTGCGGCGCGAGCGGGGCGCCAGCGTGGTGTGGGCCTTCGAGCGGGTCTCCGCCCGCCACGCGGTGGGCGTCTACTGGGCCGAGACCGCGAGCGGCGACTGGGCCGCCGGACAGCTCTGGCACCTGGCGGTCCGCCAGCCGCGGGTACGTCTGGGACGAACGATGGTGGAAACGCTGGGCGCCGCGGTCACCGGCGGCAGCGTCGCCGCCTCCGCGCCCGAGACGCTCTACCTGCGCTTCAACGGCGTGCTCCAGGGGCACGACGGCGGCTGGCAGGTGACCTGGCCGGCCTTCCCCGCGGCCGACGCCGAGCTGCTGTCGGCGCCGCTTCGCGAGGGCGGCGACCGGCTGCTGGCCGAGGCGATCCAGCCGGCGATGGCGCGGCTCGCCGACCATCCGTGGTGGCGCCGGGCGGTAGAGGACGACGCCTACCGGCACGCCGTGCTGCGTCTGACCCTGGACTATGGAACCGACCGCGTCTTCGACGCCGGGCTGCTGCCGGAGCCGCCGCTGGACGGCGAGGTGCCGGTGAGCTGGGGGCGCTGGCTGTGGCTGGGCCGCCGCGGCGACGCCCTGCCCCGGCGCCGCGACGCGCTGGCCGGTGAGCGGCCGGCCCGGAGGGCACGATGAGCAGCGAGCTGAGTGGTGAGGGGCGGGTCGCCCTGATCACCGGCGCCGCCGCCGGACTGGGGCGGGGAGTGGCCCGCCGGTTGGCGGCCGCCGGCTACCGGCTGACCCTGGTGGATCTCGACGAGCGCGGCGGCGAGGCGGTCGCCCGCGAGCTGTCGGACGGCTCGGCCGGGGCGCTGTTCGCCGCCGCCGACGTCGCCGATCCGGCCGCCGTGGAGGCGGTATTCGAGACCACGCTCGAGACCTGGGGCGGTCTCGACTTCGTGTTCAACAACGCCGGCGTGCTGGGACCGGCGGCGCTAATCCAGGAGGCCGACGACGCGGCGGTGGCGCGGCTGTTCGACGTCGACCTCAAGGGCGCCTTCTACGTCCTCAAGTACGCCATCCGGGCGCTGCGGCGGACCGGCGGCGGCGCCATCCTCAACGTCGCCTCGATCGCCGCCGAGCGGGGCTCCGCCTACTTCCCCGCCTACAACGCCGCCAAGGCCGGGGTCGTCGCCCTGACCCGCGCCGTCGCCCGCAACGCCGGCCGCTTCAACATCCGCGTCAACAGCCTGAGCCCGGGCTCGATCCTGGGCACCGAGCTGAGCCGTCATCTGCGGCGCCACCCGCCGACCGCCGAGGAGCGCGCCCACGAGGCGATGGTCTACATGCGCAGCGTCCCGGTGGGGCGGGCGGCGACGCCCGAGGACGTCGCCAACTTCGTGCTCTTCCTGGCCTCGCCCCTGGCCGGCCACATCCACGGCGCCAACCTGACCATCGACGGCGGTGAGAGCCTGGGCTTCGAGGGCGGCACCGGCCGGCCGGCCACCCGGGACCCGCAGGCCGTCTTCGGCTCGCGGGCGGCGAAGGAGACGACCCATGGAGCCCATGCAGCCTGAGCAGCCCAAACCGCGGATCCTGTCCGGGATCGCGGTGACCACGCCGGACGGCGCCGACCTGGTGACCGACGTCTACCTGCCGGCCGCCGCCGGGCCCCGGCCGGCGATCGTCTCGCGCACCCCGTACGGGCGCACCGTGCCGCTGCTGATGCACATGGCGCTCCGCCTGGCCGGCGCCGGCTTCGCCGTCGTGCTCCAGGACTGCCGCGGCCGCTACCGCTCGCAGGGCGCCTACGACCTGCTGATGGAGACCCGGGACAGCCACCACACGCTGGGCTGGCTCACCGAACAGGAGTGGTGCGACGGGCGGGCCGGGCTGCTCGGGATCTCGGTGTCGAGCCTCCCCAACCTGATGGTGGCCTGCGAACCGCAGGACGGCGAGGCACGGATCGAGGCGCTGGTCGACGTCATGGGAGCGGTCGACTATCACCGCATGTGCTACCGCCAGGGCGCCTTGCTCCAGCACTGGGCGCTGCCGTGGACCGCGATGATGGAGGAGAGGGCCGACAGCAAGCGCACCGCCGCCCTCGACTGGAACGAGGTGTTCGCGCGGCGGCCGCTGGTCGAGGCCGCACGCCGGCTGGGCGCCCGCGACAACCTGTGGCGCAAGGTGGTCAGCCACCCGACTCCGAACGACATCTGGGAGCAGCTCACCGTCGTGCCCAGTCTTCCCGAGCTCAAGAGCCCGATCCTGCTGCTCAGCGGCTGGGAGGACTACATGCTCGACCAGAGCCTGCTGGCCTACGGCGCGATCACCAGCAACGGCCACGCCCGTGAGGGGCGCCAGAAACTGATCATCGGACCCTGGAACCACTCGACCCTCTTCCACAACACCGGCGCGGCACGGCGCCAGGGCCTGCACGGCGAGGCGGTCTTCGACCTCGACGAGTTGCTGGTGTGGTGGTACCGCCGCTGGCTGGACGGCAGCGCCGACCACCCGCTCGAGCACCGGCCGGACGTGTTGATGCGGCTGATGGGGAGCGACGCCTGGCTCGCCAGCCCGGCCTTCCCGCCGGTCGAGTCCGAGGAGCAGGGCTGGTACCTGGGCTCGGCGGGCCACGCCAACGGCGCCGGCGGCGACGGCCGGCTCGGGCTCGAGCCGGCCGACGAGCCGGGGATGGACGTCTTCGACTACGACCCGGCGGCCCCGGTGCCCACCCTCGGCGGCGCCGTCTGGCCGTTTCCGCCGGCCGGCCTGAAGCCCGGACCGGCCGATCAGCGTCCGATCGAGCTGCGGCGGGACGTGCTGGTCTTCACCGGCCCGCCGCTGCCTCGGGACCTGCCGGTAGTGGGCACCATCTGGCTCGATCTGTGGGCCGCCAGCTCGGCCCAGGACACCGACTTCACCGCCAAGCTGGTGGACGTCGAGCCCGGCGGCGCCGCCCGCTGGGTGCAGGACGGGATCCAGCGCGCCCGCTTCCGCGAGAGCCGCCATCACGAGCGCCTTCTCGAGCCGCAGCGCCCCTACCGCTTCGAGATCCCCCTCGGCGCCGTGGCCCACCTGTTCAAGCGCGGCCACCGCTTGCGCCTCGAGGTGGCGAGCAGCAACTTCCCCAAGTACGACAACCACTTGAACACCGCCGAGCCGCTGCATTCGGCGACCTCGGGGATGGTGGCCCGACAGACCGTCTTCCACGGCGGCCAGATGCCCTCGCGGCTGCGGCTGCCGGTGCTGCCCGACGCGGCGCTCGAGGCGCTGCGGCTGGAGCTGTGAGGAGGGACCGATGCTGGTGCTGATCAAAGGACTCGACGGCAGCGGCAAGTCGACCCTCGCCGACCGCCTGGTCGCGGCGCTCGCGCTGCCGCCGGTCGACTGGCCGCTCGACCCGGAGATCCTCCCCCACGCCGAGCAGGCGATGGGCGGCTGGGTGGATCTCGAGGCGGACTACTTCGGGCGCTGCCGTCACCTCGACATGGAGCGGGTGGTGACGCTGCTCCACATGCAGAAGTGGGCGGAGCTGCCGCCCCCCCCGCAGTGGCGCCCGGGTGCCGGACTCGAGGAGCTGCTGGGCTGGCGGATGGAGATCTTCCGCGAGGTGTTCCAGGGTCGCTTCTACCCCGATCTGTTCCGCCTCACCTGCGAGCTGGTGAAGGCCCAGGAGCACGCCATCGTCGAAGGTCAGATCCTGGGCTCCAAGCTCGGCGACTCGCGGCTCACCCGGATGCTGCGGCAGCACTTCCGAGAGCGGGCGGTGCTGCAGCTGCTGCTCGACGAGCCCCCGACGGGCGTCCCGCCCGAGCGCCGCGTGCGGGTAAACGCCAAGAACCTGACGACCGACGAACTGGTCGGCGCGCTGCGCCGCGAGGCCGACGGCCGCGTCACCGTCGATCCCGAGCTGGGTTGGACCTGGCCGGGAGAGCCGGCGGCGGCCACCGCGGCAGCCACCCCGACCGCTCAAGCGAGGACGGCATGACGACGCTCCAAGTCCGCAACCTGCGCAAGACCTTTCACAGCGGCCGCCAGCACGTCGAGGCGGTGGCCGGCATCTCGCTCGCCGTCGAGCCCGGCGAGATCCTGGCCTTCCTGGGACCCAACGGCGCCGGCAAGACCACCACCATCAAGATGGTCGCCGGCCTGATCCGGCCCGACGCCGGCGAGGTCCACATCCTGGGCCGCGACCCGCACCGCGACGGCCGGGCGCTGCGCGACGTCGGCGCCGTGTTGGAGGGCAACCGCAACACCTACTGGCGTCTCGCCCCCGAGGAGAACATCGAGTACTTCGGCGTCCTCAAGGGGCTCAAGCGGCGGGTGGCGCGCCGCCGCTCGCTCGAGCTGCTCCACGAGTTCGGGCTCGACGACAAGCGCGGAGTGGCGACCCAGAAGCTCTCCCGCGGCATGCAGCAGCAGGTGGCGCTGGCGGTGGCGATGATCCACCGGCCCCGGCTGCTGCTGCTCGACGAGCCCACCCTGGGGCTCGACGTCAACGCCGCCGAGCGGATGAAGGGGATGGTCAAGCGCATTGCCGCCGGCGGCCAGGCGGTGGTGCTGACCACCCACCAACTGACCGTGGCCGAGGAGATCGCCGACCGGGTGGCGATCATCGACCGCGGCCGCATCGTCGCCGAGGAGGGCACCGCCGAGCTGCTGAGCCGCTTCTCCGGCGACTCCTACCGCATCGAGCTGGGCATCGCCGGCAACGGCTTCGACCGGCAGCAGCTGGCGCGGCTGGGCGCCACCGCCAACGGCGGCTCGACCATCGACTACCTGGGAAGCGCCGAAGGTCTGTACCGGGTGCTGGAGCTGCTGCGGCCGGCGCCCATCCTCAAGATCGAGAAGGTGGAGGCGTCGCTCACCGACGTCTTCCTGCAGCTCACCGGCCGGCCCGACGGCGGCACCAAGGAGGCGAGCCATGTTTGACCTGCTGGCGGCCGAGTCCAAGCGCACCTGGATCCTCTACCGGCGCTACCCCCTCGAGATGTTCGTCGGCATCCTGATGATGGGGGTCACCTTCTATGCGCTGCTGCTGGGCGCCCAGTACCTGGCCGGCCCGGTCCAGCAGTTCGGCGACCGGCTCGACGCCGTGGTCCTCGGCTACGGCCTGTGGATGCTGGTGCTGATGAGCATGAACCGCATCGCGCTGCTGCTCCAGGGCGAGGCCCAGACCGGGACCCTGGAGCAGGTCTACCTGTCGCCCTTCGGACCGGTGCGGGTGATGCTGACCCGCGCGGTGGCCGGTCTCGGTCTGAGCCTGACGTTGAGCGTCGGCATCCTGCTGCTGATGCTCCAGCTCACCGGACGCCACCTGAGCTTCCCGGCGATCACCCTGCTGCCGCTCGGCACGGTGGTGCTCGCCTCCTACGGCCTAGGGCTGACCCTCGGCGCGCTGGCCCTGCTCTACAAGCGCGTCCAGGAGATGATGCGGCTCTTCCAGCTCGGCATCCTGGCCCTGGTCATCCTGCCGGTCGAGCAGCTCGAGGGCCCGGCGCGCTGGGCCGGGATGCTCCTGCCGGTGGCGCCGGGGGCCGGCCAGCTCCGCGACCTGATGGCCCGCGGGCTGCCCTTCGACCCCGGGTTCTTCGGGCTGACGCTGCTCAACGGCACCGGTCACTTCCTGCTGGGAATGGGCCTCTTCCTGGTGGCCGACCGCGCGGCCCGCACACGCGGCCTGCTGGGTCAGTACTGACCCGGCCTCAGGGAGCCGGGAGGACGGCCCGCAGCCGGAAGGCGTTCATGCCGCCGATCCGCCGCACTTCGAGCTCGACCTCGGAGAAGCCGGCGGCGCCGACCCGGCGGGCGGTGGTCTCGCCCATCCGGCGGATGGTCTCGGCGTCCTTCGCCCATCGGGGCTGACCGACGGTGAGCACCAGCCGCCCGCCGGGCCGCAGCACCCGCCGGACCTCCGCCAGCCCGGCGTCGAGGTCGGGCCAGACCTGGACCGAGTTGACCGCGTAGACCCGGTCGAAGGCGCCGTCCTCCCAGGGCAGCTCCTCCACCGATCCCCGCCTGAGATCGACCCGGCCGGCCGCCACCGCCGCCCGGTTGCGCCGCCGCGCCTGGTCGAGCATCACCTCCGAGACGTCGATCCCCGCCACCCGATCGGCCAGCCTGGCGCTGCGCCGTATCGACAGCCCGGGGCCGAAGCCGATCTCGAGCAGCTGATCGCCCGGCGCCGCCTCCAGCCCGGTGAGGGTCCAGCGGTTGATCTTCCGGTTGGCCATGGCCAGCACGAAGCCGACCAGCCGGCCGAGACCGCCGCTCGGCCGGCTGAACTGGTCGCGGACAGTGGCCCGCAGCCGGGTGGTGGCGGCGCCCAGGCGCCGCCGCAGCCGGTGCCCGGCGGGCGGCCGCGCGCCGGGCGCGGCGCGCCAGCGGGCCGCCTCGAGGGCGCCGGCCGGAAGGACCGCGAGGCGGAGCCGCGACGGCCGATCGCCACCGCTGAAGACCGTCTGTTGGACGGTGCCACCGGCTTCGGCGGCGTCGGGATTGTGGTCGAACTTGGGAAAACAGCCGCCCGATACCTCGAGCCGCAGCCGGTGCCCGGCCGCAAAGCGGTGGCCGGCGGCGTCGAGGTCGACCGCCAGCCGGACCGGCCGGCCCGGCTCCAGCCACTGCTCGGAATCGCGGTCCCGGTAGCGGGCGCGGACGATCCCGTCCTGGGCGATCCATGGCCGCCCCGCGGCGTCGACGTCGACCAGCTTGACGGCGAAATCGGCGTCGCGCGCCGAGCTGGCGACCCACAGCTCGACCTCTACCGGGCCGGCCGCCACCCGGTCCTCCACCAGCGCCTCCGAGGTGTAGACCAGGACGTCGGGGCGCGCCTCGACCGCCGTCTGATCGGCGCGGCCGGCGGCCAGACCGGCGGCCGGGAACGGCCATACCGCGCCGCCGGCCGGCGGCGGCGGATCGGCGGGGTCGTAGACGAAACGGTCCTCGCCGGCACCGGGGACGCGCCGCACCAGGCCGCCCCCGGTCTCGAGAAACCACTCCTCGGTCGCCGCCCCCGGCGGCGGGAAGTCGCTGCCGCCCAGCCAGGCGTCGCTCTCCTGGATCGAGTACAGCGCCCGCGGCAGCGGCTCCTCGGCGCCCGCCGGGTCGGCCGCGCGCGCGTCCGCCAGCAACCGGCGGCGGAGCCAGCCTGCGGTCAGCTCCATCAGGTCCGGGCCGCCGGCCGGCGCCGCCCCGCCCACCAGGGCGGCCAGCAGGTTCTGGTGGTCCCAGGGGCCGATCACCAGCCTGTCGGCCGCCGCCTGCGGCCCGCGTCCCGCCAGCCCCCGCCAGGCGGCGAGGGTCTGGCCGAGCATGAAATCAAACCAGCCGGCGAGATGGAGGACCGGAACCCGCACCTCCGCCAGACTGCCGCCGGCGTCATAGGCCCGCCAGAACGCATCGGGCCGCGGATGCTCGAGCACCGCCCGCCAGAAGTCCTGGTCGAACCCCTCGGCCGGCGGCAGCTCGGCGAGTGGCTGCCAGCGGTACAGCTCCTCCCAGCCGCGGCCGTCGGCGCGGACCGGCGCCGCCGCTCGCCGCGAGCCGACGATGTGGAGCCACGGCAGCGCCCAGTGGAGGACCATCGCGCCCTGCCGATAGAACAGCCGGTGGAGATCCACCGCCCCCATGACGTTGACCATCGCCGCCAGCTCGACCCCCGGCGGTGGCTCCTCCGCCGCCACCTTGAAGAGCGCCAGCGAAGAGATCGACAGGCCCAGGAGCCCCACCCGGCCGCTGCACCAGGAGCGCTCCCCGAGCCAGGCCAGGGCATCGCGCGCATCCCCGGGCTCGCGCCGCCATTCGAGCTCCCCCTCCGAGCCGTGCCGGCCGCGGCAGTCCTGGATGGCGACCCCGACGCCCTCGCGGTTGAGCCGCAGCGCCAGCCGCATGAGGGGCGGCACGCCGCGGCCGTACGGGGTCCGAACCAGCAGGACCGGCGCCGGCTCCTCGCCCGGCGGCAGGTAGACGTCGGTGGCCAGAGCGACGCCGTCGCGCGCCGCGACCCGCTCGCCGGAGCGAATCCGCCGCCGTCCCTCCCCGGCCGCGGGCGCTTGCCCTGTCATCCGCCCCCGATTGTAGTCGAGCGGTGACAGGATACTTCTCGGCTGCGGGGTAATGAATATCCCGTCACCGAATCTGGTGCAGATGGCTCACGACGCGGACCGGGACTCGCTCGACGGCCAGATCCACGTGTGGATCGCCGGCGAGAGCGAGTCCGACCCCGAGGTCCTCGACGCCTGCCTGGCGGTCCTGTCGGCGGACGAGCGCCGCCGGCACCGGCGCTTCCTGGTGGAGGGCGCCCGCCGCCAGTACCTCGTCGGCCGCTGGCTGGTCCGCACCGTGCTCTCCCGCTACGCCGAGGTGGCGCCGCGCGACTGGGTGTTCTCGTCGGTCGCCCACGGCCGGCCGGAGGTGGCCTCCGACCACCGGGCGACCAGGCTCCGCTTCAACCTGTCGCACACCACCGGGCTGGTGGCCTGCGTGGTCTGTCTCGACTTCGATTGCGGCGTCGACGTCGAGTTGCTGGAACGCGACGTGTCGATCCGCAAGCTGGCCGAGCGCTACTTCTCGGCCGAGGAAGCCGCGGCGCTGGAGAAAACCGCCGGCGCCGACTTGCGCCGGCGCTTCTTCACCTTCTGGACGCTCAAGGAGGCCTATCTCAAGGCGCGCGGCCTCGGCATCTCGGTACCGCTACGGCACGCCTCTTTCCAGGTCGAAGGCCACCGGGTGAGCGTCCGGCTGGAGCCCGAGCTCGAGGACCGGGCCGCCGACTGGCAGTTCGCCCTCTTTCGGCCCACCGAGGAGCACCTGCTGTCGGTCGCCGTTCGCCGCGGGCCGGAGCGCCGCCTGCCGCTCGTCGCGCGGCGGATCCGCCCGCCCGGCGGCGAGGCCGACCCGGCCGAGCTGGTGTCGATCGCCGCGGGAGATTGAACTCTCTCCGCGGCGGCCGCTCAGTCGGCCAGGTAGCTCAGCGGTTCCAGCCGGTGGCGGCCCCGGCCAGCGGCTCGGCCGCCCTCGGCGGCGGACGCTCGCCGCCGCCGGAGCACGACAGTACCCCGGCCAGCAGGAACGCGACGACGAGCCCGTGAAATCCACGCACCGCAGGAAGGCCCACAGGATACGGACTCTGCGATCTAGGGGTCGGCTCGTCCGGCTCGGATAGGCTGATTGCGCGCTCTCGGGGAGATGCCGTGAGGAAACCGATGCCTATCGTCGCCCTGGTGCTTGCCAGTCTCCCGCTGTTTGGGTGCCGGGCAGAGTCGGTGTCGGAGAGACTCGCGGCCCTCGAATACCGCCCGCTTCTCGGCCGCTTGAGCTTGGACACCGGCTATTCTGAATGCCGGCCCGAGCGACGAACCCTCATCGATGGCGCTGGCTGTGTAGCGAACGGCCCTCTGCTTGTCCGACGCCTCTGCTCCCCACCGCCTCAGCCGGATGGCCAAGTCTTTCGGATCCTTCGCGAATGGCCACCGGCGACGCGACCCGGAGTCGTCCTCGATCTGCACCAGAGACCCCTGCGTGACCTGCTCTGGCAGTCGGTGGATCGGCTGGACGAGACCGTCCAGCGACTCGAGATGGCTGCGATCGTGGCAGGTGAGGCCGAGGCGCTCTCCGATCTGGCTGCGGCTCGCATCGAGATGGCGCTGGTCGGCGACCGTCCAGCGGAGCTGTTGGCTGCCTGGGTCGCCGCGGAACGCGCGCTCGAGCGGTCACCACGGTATGCACCGGCACGCTTCAACAGGGCACTGGCGCTCGATCGGCTGGGTATGAAAGAGGCTGCCGCGATCGCCTGGAGGACCGCTCTGGAGGTAGAGCCGGAGGGCCCCTGGGCGGACGAGGCGCGTCACCGGATCACGCAGCTCGTGGAGCCGTCCGGCCCACAGCGCTGGACGACGAAAGCGCGTCCAGCGCTTGAGAGCCTGCTGGGGGCTGTGCCGCGCGACCCGGCGGCGGTTGGCGCTGTGGTCGCGGACCATCCGCAGCGCGCGCGCGAGTTCCTCCAGCAGAACCTGCTCCCGTCGTGGGCGGAGGAAGAAGAGCCGGCAGCGGCGAGCCGGCGTCTTGCGGCGGCCGAAGAGCTTGCCGCCGCTCTCGCCCGAGTCACCGGAGACTCGCTGCTACTGCGAGACGTAGAGCAGCTGCGAGCCCTTGGCGGCCTTCCGGCCGAAACCGACGCGCGGCTGGCTCACCGACTGCTCAGTCGCGGCTACGAAGCTCTCTACCGCGACTGGCACCCATCCAGTGCGCGGACCGCGCTCGAGGAGGCGTCGAGGCTTTTTCAGCGTCTGAAAAGCCCGCAGGCCCTGTGGGCGCGCTTGCTACTGGCCCTCACCGACTACTACGAGCAGCGGCACGAACGGGCCTTGGTCGAGCTCGACGCTGTGGCCCCGGCGGCAGCCGCCTCGCCGATCCTCGCGGCCCGGGTGGCGTGGATCCGGGGTCTGGTGGGCTCTGCTCTCGGCGACCTGCAGATGGCGCTCGACGGCTACCGTGCGGCGCTTGAGGGCTTCTGCAGCACCGGCGAAAGCGAAAACCAGGCCGTGATGAACGCCTACCTATCGCACTCGATGAGCGAGCTGGGTCACACCGACGCTGCCTGGCGTCACCGCTACCTGGCACTCTCCGGCCTCGACGAGGTGGCGACGCCAGTTCGCCGGTACGCGATTCTCGAAACCCTGGTGATGAACCTCCACGCCGAGGGCGACGAGCGGGGCGCCCTACTGCTGGCCAACGAGCAAGTGCAGGCGGCCCAGCGCGACGGCGGCGCGCCGCTCCGGCAGAGCGCCCTCATGCGGCGCGCCGCGATCCGGCAAAGCCTCGGTGACGCGACTGGGGCACGGGCGGACCTCGAAACCGCGCGTCGCGCTTCCCTCGATATCGACGATCCCGCGCTCCGGGCGCGGGTCGAATCCGACCAGGACCTGCTCGCGGCCGAACTGGCCTCGGCAAGCGAACCGGCCAAAGCGATCGCCCTCGCCAACAGCGCTCTCAGCAGCTATAGAGCAACCGATTTTTTGCTGCTCGAGCCGCGCGCCCTGGCAGCACGGGGACGCGCGCGGGAGGCGCTCGGTCAGCTCGAAGGCGCTCTGGCCGACTACCGGGCCGAGGTCGAGATACTCGAGCGCCGAGGAGAGACGCTCTCCGCCGAGCTGGATCGGGGTGCTTTCAAGCGACAAATGAGCGGCGCATATGACCGCACCGTTCACCTGCTTGCCATGCAGCTGAATCGACCATTCGCCGCGATGGTGCTTACCGAGCACGCCCGCGCGTGGCCACCTCCACCCGGCCTGCGCCGGGCGACACGGCCGCCGCAACTGCCGGAGGGAACGGCGCTGGTCAGGTATGCGCTTCTCGGCGACGCTCTCTGCGCCTGGGCGGTGGCCCGCGATGAACTTGTCCAGCACTGCGCCGCCGACGTTCGCGACCAGCTCGAAGCCAGCGTCTACAGATTGATCACGAGCCTCGCGGCCCACCCAGTCGGGGATTCCAGGCACATGGCGGCAGCGGTCCGTCTCTCGGACCTGCTTCTGCGTCCCGTCGCTCGCTTGCTGCGTCCGGCCAACAAGCTGATCGTCGTGGTCGACGGGCCGATCGCTCTAGTGCCATTCGCGGCGCTGAGGGTCGAAGGACACCTGCTGGTGGAAACCCACGACCTGGTCTTCGCGCAAAGCGCGTGGAACGGGTCGCAGGCGCGCGACCCAAGCGGCACCCCCGGCAGCACGACGTACCCAGGAACCGGAGCGCTGGCAGTTTGGACTTCGTCCGCACCGGGCATCGCAGAGCTCCCGCCGCTGCCGCGGAGCCTGCACGAAGCGAAGGCCGTGGCCGCCGCCTATGCAGGCGGCGTCTCCGTGGACGGCCGTCGGCTCGGTCGCGAGCGGCTGCTGGCGCGCCTACCTACAACGACCGTCCTCCACTTCGCCGGCCATGCCGCCGGCCCGGCGGGAAGCGGCGATCTCCAGTTGATCCTGGACCCCACGCCGGGCGGTGAGCGGATCGGCACGCGGGACCTTGAGGGCCAGCGGTTTCCGGCCCTCCAACTGGTCTATCTGTCGGCCTGCCGAAGCGCTGGCATCGGCCCGCAGGCCCTACCCGGGCCTTTGAGCCTCCTCGCGCACCGCTTTCTCCAAGCCGGCGCCCAGGCGGTGGTCGGCTCCTCCTGGGATGTCTCCGACCGGACGGCCCACGATCTGGCGATCCGCTTCCACCGGGCCTACGCCGGTGGCCTGACGCCAGCCGCCGCCCTGCGCCAGGTGCAGCTTGAGCAGCTCGCTCGCCAGCTCACCGGCGACTGGGCCTTCCTCCGCGTCTACGCCACGTAGCAGAGTTTGTCTCCTGGCCAGTCGGCGCTCGCCAGGACGCGCTCGATCCAACCGCGGTGCGCACCGACGTGGGCGTAGCCGTCGAGCGATTCCCCCGCAATACGGCCGGATAGCACCCCCACCAACTGCGGCGTCGGCCCCTGCAGCACCAACGGGCCGCCACTGTCGTCATCCTGGATCTCGCTCTGCACTACGGCGTGAAGCAGGCGACCGTCCCCACTCAGCTCCACGATGGTCGCAGGGCTCGAGGAGTGGGTCACCTTCCACGTGCCGTTGTGAAGATCCCAACCGAAGAGGAACGGCTTGTCGCCCACTGCGGCACGCGAGAACGCGATCGGCGGTCCCGACGGCACCCCACCCTCGATCTCGAGACGCAACACGGCGAGATCGTCTCCACACGGTCGGTTGCCGCACTGCCCGTACGCGGGTGCCACGCAGATGCCGGAGATCCGCGCGGCTAGAGGGTGCGGGCCGGAACCGATCAGCACCCTGCGTTCGCAGCGATAGCAGCCCGTGGTTGTCGCCGCTGAAGCCACACAGTGGGCGGCGGTGATCGCGAACTCTGGGGCGATCAGGGCCCCGCCGCAGCAGCGATTGGTACCGGCCGGCCGCACGAACCACGAGGCGGAGGCCTTAGTCGGGTCGTAGACGAACGAGCCGTAGAGCGACGGCCGCACCCGCGGCGGCGGGTCAGCCGGCCGTCGCAGCTCGAAGCGCCTGGTCCTGGTAGCCACGAGTCCCTCCTCCACAGCCCTGGCCCGCAGGAGCCAGCAGCGACACGTCCCTGGGCACCGGCACGGTGAGGTGAGCGATGCCGGCCTTGGCCAGCTTCCGCAGGTACTCCTGATCCCAGTCGGTCTTGACGTCCAGCTCGTCGTCGATCATCTCGTTGGACTGGGCGAAGATTGCGGCCCACTCCCGGTTATGCACCACGAACTCGAGAGCGCCGTCTTCGGCCGGCGGCTGGACCTCGAGAACGCCGTGGTCTCCGGGAACCGCCAGCCGGAGCGGGTCGGGCCGTGGAATCTCCATGGCGACCCGGAGATCCAGGTTGAGCGGCCTGGCGAGATGCCCGAGCGCCTCCAGCAGCTCGTCTAGGAGCTCCGCCGCCAAGGCGACCTTGAGAATCCGGGCGCCCATTTCGATCCACTGGATCTCCTCTTCCTCGCCCTCGACGGTTTGCCGGGTGCTGCGACGCTCCGACCAGGCGCAGCCCACCGAGAAGTGCATCTTCGCGATCTCGACCGGCGCGTCGCTGACCTCGTCCTTGAAGTGGACCAGGTGGTAGACGCTCTGATTGGACCGGTCGTCGAGGATGTCGACCGGGTTCTGGAAGTGCGAGCCGAACTGACCCTGCACGCCGGCTTCGGCGGGCCGGTGGATCGTCTCGTTGAGCACCCGCAGCACCATCGAGTCGCCCTTCCAGTAAAGCAGCTCCTTCCGCAGCGCCTGCCCCACCTGGTTGACGATCAGGTTGTCGGGGAAGTCGTCGCGGTTCCAGTCGCTGCCGTAGGGTAGCTGGAGCGCGAAGGCGTGCTGTCTCAGCGCCTCGTCGGGAACCGAGTAGCAAGGCTCGGGGCCCCGCGCGTCAGGCATCCATACGTCGATGCCCTCCTCGGTCGGCGACAATAGAAACAGACCCTGGAACAGGAAGTCCGCTCGATACCGGTCGCTCATGACGGCGATCTCCTCTCGGTCGTTGGCTGCCCGAGCTGCCGGGCGGGTTCAAGTCGGAATCAGCTAAAGAGCATAGCGGCTCGGCCGGTAGCCAGGCTGCCACTAACCCACCAGACTGCTACCAACCTAGATGACGGACGCGAATCTGGAATTGTCCGGCATCGACTACGGTTGGCGAGAATCGGCTCCGGTCCGGGCGGAGTGGCCGATGCAGGGCGGGCCCGCAGCGAGCCAAAGAGACGAGGAGATAGCTCGAAGCCCGACGCGCAGACCGACCTGCCGGTGACCACCGTGTGGGCCCGAGTCGCCTAGTGAAAGACCGCGGCCGCCGAACGGGCTGAACGTGGGCCAAAGTGGTAGGGTTCCATCGCCCGAACCACCCGATTTGAGAGAGGGTGCCCGTCATGCGAACCCACGCCACCGCCATCTGCTCGAGCGCCCTTCTCCTGCTCGCCGTCTCCGCTGCCGGGGGGGAGGAGTACCTCCTCCGGTTCAAGCCCACTCCCGATTCCACGATGCGGATGACGCAGGAGATCGAGCAGGACATCCGGATGGAGATGGGCGCCATGGGCTCGCGAGAGGCGAGAAGCGAGATCCGGATCGACTCGACGCAGAAGGTCCTGCCGGGCGAGACGGCCGGCGTCACCCGGATCGACCAGGTGATGGACCGCATCACCATGACGAGCCGCGAGGGCGACAACGTGCTGGTGAGCTTCGACAGCACCCAGGAGTCGGACGACGAGGCCGCTCGGACCCTGGGCATGCTGGTGGGCAAGACCTTCACTCTCGAGCTGTCGGAGCTCGGCGAGATCCGCGCGGTGGGCGGGTTCGAGCAGATCTGGAACGAACTCGAGGCGGAGGCGGAGCCCGCGGCCCGGCAGATTCTCCAGGGCGTCAAGCAATCGCTCAACGAGGAGGTCTTCCGGCAGATGCTGCAGGCGGCCCTGCCGGCCTTCCCGGCGGAGCCGGTGGCCATCGGGCAGAGCTGGGACCACAGCGCCGATCTGCGCAATCCGATGTTCGGCACCATGAAGACGGCGACCACCTTTACCGCCGAGGGCGAAGACCAGAGCGGCGGCGAAAGGTGCTTGCGGCTCGGGGTCGCGATCGACCTGGAGCTCGACTTCGACTCGGAGCTCCTCAATCAGCTCGCTGCCGCCTCGGGTGGCGAGATGAAGGTGGAGGTCGGCGACGTCACCAGCACCGGGACCATGTGCGTCGCCCTGACCGACGGCGTCACCGTCGAGTCGAGGATCCACCAGGACCTCGAGATGAAAATGGACATCGCGCTGCCGAACCAGCCCGCCATGCAGATGACCATGGCCATGAGCCAGCTGGTGCACCAGACCGTCGAAAGATAGGCGCGCGGCGGCCGGTCGGGCGGCGCTCCCGCGACCGGCCCCTCAGACCCTGCGAGCCACCCGTCCGATCAGCCGATCTCGAAGATCCGCATCGGCGAGGGCTGGGAGATCGGCACGCCGTTGCGCAGGAGCTGCGCCCGGACCCCGAAGCGGCCGGCCGGAACGTCGGGCGGCAGCGTCCACGAGCCGCGGGTCTGGCGCCGGAAGCGGCGGGTGGCGACCCAGCCGGTACCGGTGACCCAGAAGCGGACGTGGGTGGGCCGCTCGGCGATCCTGGAGAGGTCGCTCGTCACCCGGAACCGCACCTGCCCGGCGGTGACCACCGGCTCGGCGAGCGTCGCCCACCGGACCGGCCAGGGATCGCCCGGGGCGACCGTCACGCGGTACTCGCCTGGCTCCCGGGTGTCGTGGCGAAACCGGACCGGACCCGACTGGCGGGTCGCCACTTTGCCGTAGAGGCAGGCGCCTCGGTAGCCTTCCGCTTGACCCTCGCGGTTGCCCTTGAGGAACACGAACCCGCCGCCGGCCTGGCCTTCGTAGCAGACCTCGGTCCAGGCGACGGGGCCCCTGCCGGGGAGAAAGCGGAACTCCTGCTTCTCGCCCGGGCGGCCGCTGGCGGCGAGCTCCGAGGGGAAGGGGATCTCCTGGGGAGCCCCCGGCTCCGCAGCCACCAGCAGCTCGTCGACGTGCCCGTCGCAGTCGTCGTCGATCCCGTTCTCGCGCTCGCGCCGTCCCGGGTGGACCAGGGGATCGCCATCGTCACAGTCGCCCTCGATCCGGCGGAAGCCGTCCCCGTCGTCGTCGGCGCAGAGCGGCGCGTGGGACCCGTAGCGCTGGCGGATCCGCTCGCGCAGGGCCTCCGAGGTGTGCCAGCGCAGCGCCTCGGCGTAACAGGTCACGTCCGAGCGGGTGGCGTCGGCCCAGGCCTCGAGCCACACCTCTTCGCGCGCCGGGGGCAGCACGCCGATCGGCTGCGCCGCGCGGACCGCCAGCGCCCGGAAGAACTCGCGGGTCGTCCAGACGCCGAACTGGGACGCCAGGTAGAAGTGGAAGGCGCCCCAATGATGGCGGGCGTCCCAGAAGCAGGCGTCGGTCAGGACGCAGCTCTCCCAGCTCGACTGCGGGTCGTCGAGCAGCGGCCACCAGGTGCCGTGGACGGTCAGGCGCAGGGTCTCCGCCGGGCTGCGCGGCGGGCGCACCAGACCGGCGCGGTCGCGCCGCTTGCTGGGCGTGTTGTCGCCGACCTGGAGGAAGTACGGCATGTAGGGATCGATGAACGCGGTCCAGGCGTGAAAATGGTCCGGCACGTACTGGGTCCGCAGGCTGTAGAGATCGAAGTTGTGCGCCAGCTCGTGGAGCAGGATCCAGTCCAGGGCGCCGAACCGCAGCGTCCGCCGCAGGCCACTCTCGATCGAGGCGTAGATCTCGACCCCCTTCATGCCCTGGAGGCCGCGGCCCCCTTCCCTGGCCCACAGGAAGGCGACCTGCAGCCGACCGTCGCCGGCCGGCTCGGCCCCCATGAGGTCGGCGTACCCCTCGTACGCCAGGTCGAGGAGGTCGATGAGCTCCCGCAGCTCCTGGGCGTTGAGCGCCCCGGCGGGCCGGTCGTCGGGGAGCAGCACCTCGACGTAGCGCCCGGGGTGACGCCACAACTGATGGAGCATCTCGCCGGGGAGATCCAGGTACTCCAGCCGCTCGACGCCGCAGTCGAGACAGACCGGTGCGGCGGCCGAGGTCGCACCCACGGCCCTGGGCGACCCGCGGTCAAGCGGCTGCACGACTTCACAGGGGAACTCCTCGCCGGCGGCGCCGGTGGCGCCAGGCAGGGCGGGAGGCAGGACCAGGGCCAGGAAAGTGGCCAGGAGCCAGGCGATGACCCGTGTCGGGCCCGGCGAGCCTCCGCAGGACGGCATGGCTGCGCCCTCCTTGCGGCGGGACGCTAGCTCAGGGCGAGGGCCCTGTCCAGAAGAGTTTCAGGGCTCGTCGGGACGTTGACGTCAGCTCGCGCGCGACCGGTTCGGTCACTCCGCCCGACGCCTCAGGTAGTCCGCCGGGCGAAGGACGAGCACACCCTGAACCTCCCGCCCGAACAACTGACCGAAGGCCCGTCGGTCCCCGGTCAGCAGGTGGGTGGCGTGGAGGGCAACGGCCGCCTGCAGGATGGGCCGGTCATTCTCCGGCAGATCGGCGAGATCCAACCGCGCCGACCGGGCTGGCCGGCCGGCCGGATCTTCAGGAACCTCGAGGCCGACGACCAGCGATGCGAGACGGTCTCGTTGGGCGGCGTCGAGGCAGTTGCGCCGCGCCTCTTCGAGGGCATAGGCCGACGTCAGGAGCACGACACGATCGAGTCTCCACAGCCGCAGCAGTCCACTGTCCTGCCGGTAGGCGGCAGAGAACAGGACGTTCGCATCCAGGAAGAGCCGGTCCACGAGATGGGAGGCCGGGGACGGCGTCAGGGCCGCTCATGGACGAGGTCGGCCGGGTCGAATCCGAGCTTTCGGACCTCCTCGACCGCCCGTCGATAGTCCTCCTCGTCCACGGCGTTCTCCAGCAGCAACTCCGCCCGGCGCCGAGGTTCGTAGATCTCCACCGGCAAGGCCACCGCGGGACGGACCGTGACCCCCCGCTCGCTCTCTTCGAGCAGCACCAGGGTCCCCTCCTCGATCCCGTACCGCCGGCGCATCTCGGCCGGAATGACCACCGTCCCCCGCTTGCCCACCTTGGCCGTCGTCGTTCCCATGGAGTCAGTATGCCCGAATTTCTGCTTCTCTGACAAGCTACCTGGGAACGGTCGAGGCAAGATCGATCGTGCGAGCTCGGGGTGGTAGTCATCATCATGCCGCGCTGGTCAGCTTCGCCGAGCCCCACACCGGCAACAAGGACCTCGACTCCTGGCCGCTGAGTCTGCTGAGCAAGAGCGGCAGGGTCTTCAGCTCCACCATCAGTGTCAAGGGCGAGGCCTGCAAGGCAAAGCGTCCACCGGCCGAGAAACCCGCACTCACGGTGTCGCCAGCCCGGGTCTCGCTCTGCGCAGACGAAGTGACGCTCGTCGCCAAAACCACCGACTTCCAGATCGAGCACGCCTACCTGGGCACCGTCGGGGCGGACGGCGTCGAGGCGATCGGCGAGGCGGGAAAGGAACGCGCGTATCTGCTTCGCTTCACCGAGCCCGCCAAGGGCAACCGGGCGATGAGCACCTGGCCGCTCACGCTGGTCGCCAAGGACGGCAAGCTGCTCGCCAGCTCAGTCCAGACCGAAGGCACGCCAAAGGACTGTTCGCCGCCCGCACCGCCCAAGCCCGATCTCGCTGTGGCACTCTCCGGGCCGTTGAACGTCTGCATCCCCCAGGAGTCGCTGACTGTGGTCGGCAGCGGCGCCGACTCGGTCAGCCGGGGCGAGCTGCTCGGCGTCGTCTCCTCGACCGTCAAGACCCTCGACAAGCAGACCGCGGTGCTGGCCTTCACGCCACCGATCTTCCAGGACAAGAAGCACGTTGGCGCCTCCACCGTCCTCCGCCTCACTGTCGGTGGCAAGCTGATCGAGCTCGAGATCCCGCTACGCTGCGACAAGTAGCGGAGCGACCGCCCGGGGCCGCGCGCTGGTCAACGGTCTTCGGGGTGAGGGCCAAGCGGGAACTTGGGCTGGGGCGGGGCGCCGGGGACGAGGGGGATCAGCTCGAGCTGTTCCTCGAAGCGCTGGAAGTCTCTCGGGTTGGCGGTGACCAGCCCTGCCCGCGGGCGCCTAGTGCCGGACCCGCCCCGAGGGGTGTTGCGCCGGGCCCCTGCCTGCGGTTAGAGATACCCCGCTCGCGTCGATCACGGGAGGTGGGCCCATGCCGGTCTACGAGTTCTTCTGCCGAGCCTGCAAGAAGCCTTTCGAGGTCATCGAATCGGTCGAGGCCTACGACCCCAAGCGGGTCGAGTGTCCGGAATGCGGCGGCAAGAAAGTGGAGCGGCGCTGGTCGACCGTGTTCGCGGTGACCTCGAAGAAGAGCTGATTCGAGGGGCGCGGGAGCTTTGGACGCCGCGCGGCACCCGCGGGCTGGTCTACTTCGAGCCCGCCCCGCACCCCCGTCCAAGCCTCGGGCTTGACGAAGGCGCGCGTCTGGCTATAATTCAAACGTTTGTTTGAATTGCGCCCTGCCGATGTCTGCCCGACAGGTCTCTACCGCCACCGGCACTCGCGACGATCTGCTCGACGCGGCGGAGCGTCTGTTCGCGAAGGAGGGGATCGCGCGCACCTCGCTACGGGCGATCACGGCGGCGGCGGGGGCCAACCTGGCCTCGGTGCACTACTACTTCGGGTCCAAGGAGGGTCTGGTACGGGCGGTCTTCGCGCGGCGGTTCGGGCCCCTCAACCGCGAGCGGCTGGAGCTGCTGGAGCGCTGCGAGACCGCCGAGCCGCTGCGGATCTCCTGCCTGGTCGACGCGTTCGTGGCGCCGGTGCTCCGCATGCTGGCCGCAGAGGCCGGGACCAGCCACTTCGCGCGGCTGGTGGGGCGGGCGCTGGCCGAGCCTGGCGACCGGGTGCGCGAACTGGTGCTCGAAGAGCTCCGGGAGGTGATCGAACGATTCACCGCGGCGTTCGCGCGAGCGCTGCCGGGCGTCCCGCGGCGCGAGATCCTGTGGCGCTTCCACTTCATGGTTGGCGCGATGGCCCACACCGCGGCCGGCACCGATCTGGCGGCCGCCTTCTCAGGCGGCGTCTGCGACCCGGGCGACGTCGCCGGGCTGCGGCGGCGGCTCGGCCAGTTCCTGACCGCCGGTTGGAAAGCCGCGCGACATCAGGCACCAGCGGCCACCCGCACCCGCCCAACCGCCGGCCGCGGCGCCCGCTCCAGCGGACGGCAACGAGCCCGCAGACGGTCCGGGGTGCAGCGGTGACCCGCGCCGCCGCAGACCGGCGGCCAAGGCATTTGGCGATGCCTCCAGGCCACGCCCGGGTGGTGATCCTGCTCCTCTTCGGCGTCGTGCTCGCCGCGGGCTGCGCCACGCCGCGGCCGGCGCCGCCGGAGCCGGGCGTCGACGTGCCCGCGGAATGGACGGCCTCCGCGCCCGGAGCCGCTTCCGAGACGACGACCGCGCCCTGGTGGCGCAGCTTCGGCGACCCCCGGCTGGACGAGCTGATCGACGAGGCCCTGGCGAGCAACCGCGACCTGGGCGCCGCCGCCGCCCGGGTCGAGGCGGCCGCGGCCCAGGCACGGATCGCGGGCGCGACGCTGCTGCCGCAGGCGACGGCCGGGCTCGACGGCGCTCGCCGGCGGCAGAACTTCATCGGCCTGCCGATCCCCGACGGCGGCCGGGTGCTGAGCAGCACCAGCACCACGATCGGCGCCTCGCTCAACGTCTCGTGGGAGGCCGACCTGTGGGGCCGGCTGCGGGCGGGACGCGCGTCAGCGGTGGCCGGTCTCCGGGCCGCCGAGGAGGACTTCGAGGCGACCCGCCTATCGCTTGCCGGACAGACCGCCAAGACCTGGTTCGCTCTGCTCGAGGCCGGCAGCCAGCTCGCGCTGGCCGAGAACACGCTGGCCAACCGGCGCTCGACCCGCGAGCGCATCGAGCGCCGCTACCGGCTGGGCCTGCGGCCGGCCCTCGACCTGCGCTTCGCCGCCGCGGCCGAGGCGGCCGCCGCCGCCAACCTGGCGGGCCGACGGCGCCTTCTGGACTCGGCCGCCCGGCAGCTCGAGCTGCTGCTGTCGCGTTACCCCGCCGGTGCGCTGGCGGCCGACGCCACCGGCCGCGAGCCCACTGCCCTCCCCCCGCCGGTGCCGGCCGGCCTGCCGGCCGCGATCGTCGCCCGCCGGCCCGACCTCCGGGCCGGCGAGAACCGCCTGGCGGCCGCCGGCTTCGACGTCGAGGCGGCGCGGGCGGCGCTCTACCCGCAGCTCCGGCTCACCACCTCCGGCGGCCGGCTGGGGCGCGAGATCGGCGACCTCCTGGAGAGCGACTTCTCGGTCTGGAGCCTGGCGGCCGGGCTCCTGCAGCCGCTCTTCCAGGGCGGGCGCCTCGCGGCCGGCGTCGACCTCGCCGACGCGCGCTACCGCGCCCAGGCCGAGGCCTTCGTCCAGCGGGTGCTGGCCGCCTTCGGCGAGGTCGAGACCGCGCTCGAGGCCGAGAGGCGGCTGGGCGAGCAGGTGACCGCCCTGGCCGAGGCCGCCGAGCAGTCGGCGGCCGCACAGAAGCTGGCCGAGGAGCGCTACGTCCAGGGCCTGGCCGACTACCTGCCGGTGCTGGAGGCACAGCGCGCCGCCTTCGAGGCCGAAGGCCGGCTGCTCGAGGCGCGCCGCCAGCTCCTCAGCGCGCGGGTCGACCTCCACCTGGCTCTGGGCGGCGACCTTGAGACGCCATCCGCCGACGCCACCATCGGCGACGCGCCGACCACCGGCGACGCTGCTGGCCTCGCGCCCGCCGGGACCGCGCCCCGCGCAACCGGGTCCGTGACAAGAGGACCCTTCGCGAGAGGACCCGTCGCCAGCGAGCCGCACGTGGCCGAGTCGAGCGCGGCCGGACCCGCCCTCGTCGGCAAGTCGACGACCAGCGGCATCCGCCGCCCGGCGCCGAGACCGTCCACCCAGCTCCGGTAAGCCCCCGACATGCAACAGAAAGCCAAGCTCCTGCTTCCTCTCCTGGTGGTCGCCCTCGGCGCCGGCCTGGCCATCGTGATCGTCCGCGCCCGGCCCACCATCGAGCGCCAGAGCGCCGCCGTGCCGCCCCCCCTCGTGCGGGTGGTGGAGGTCGACCGCCGTGACGTGCCGCTCACCGTGGCGTCGCACGGCACGGTGACGCCACGGACCGAGTCGACGCTGGTGGCCGAGGTGGCCGGACGCCTCGAGTGGGTGTCGCCCGCCTTCGCCGAGGGCGGCTTCTTCGGACGCGGCGAGGTGCTGGCGCGGATCGAGGACGCCGACTACCGGCTGGCGGTGGCCCAGGCCGAGGCCCAGATGGCCCAGGCCAAGGTGCGGCTCGAGCGCGAGAGCGCCGAGGCCGAGGTGGCGCGCCGCGAGTGGGAGGAGCTCGGCGGCGGCGAGGCCCCGCCGCTGACCCGCCGCGAGCCCCAGCTCGCCGAGGCGCGGGCGGCGGTCGGAGCCGCCGAGGCCGCCCTCGAGCAGGCGCGGCTCAACCTCGAGCGCACCCGGATAGGGGCGCCGTTCGACGGCCGGGTGCGCACCAAGCAGGCCGACCTGGGGCAGTTCGTGGCCCGCGGCACGCCGCTGGGGGTGGTCTACTCGACCGACGCCGCCGAGCTGCGGTTGCCGGTGCCGCAGCAGGAGCTGGCCTACCTGGAGATCGAGCTGGGCACCGCCGCCGGCAACCCGGGCCCCGGGAGCCACGGCCCCGAGGTTGTGCTCACCGGCCGGCTGGGCGAGACCGCCCACCGCTGGCGGGGCCAGGTGGTGCGGACCGGCGGCGGCTTCGACCCCCGGACGCGGATGCTGCCGCTGATCGCCGAGGTCGAGGACCCCTTACGCCGCCGGGCGGGGGCCGGCGGCCAGGCGCTGCCCATGGGGCTGTTCGTGGAGGCGGAGATCGCCGGGCGCACGGCGCGCGACGTGGCGGTCCTGCCCCGCGAGGCGCTGCGGCCCGGCGACCAGGTGCTGGTGGTGGACGGGGAGGGCCGCCTGCGCTTCCGCACGGTCGAGGTCTACCGGCGGCAGCGCGACGAGGTCCTGGTCGCAGCCGGCCTCGAGGCCGGCGAGCTGGTCTGCGTGTCGCCGCTCGAGACCGCGGTCGACGGCATGCGGGTCCGCACCCTGCCCGACGGCACCGGGGTGACCACCGACGCCGGCCGCGAGGAGGAGCTGTGAGCCGGGTCATCGCCTGGTTCGCCGACAACGGCGTCGCCGCCAACCTGCTGATGCTGCTCATCGTGGTGGCCGGCGTGGTGACGCTCACCGGCATCAAGCAGGAGGTCTTCCCCGAGCTCGACTCGGAGACCCTGCTGGTCCGCGTGCCCTACCCCGGCGCCGCCCCCGAGGAGGTCGAGGAGGGGATCGTGGTCCGCATCGAGGAGGCGATCCAGGACCTCGACGGCATCAAGGAGATCCGCTCGACGGCCGGCGAGAACATGGGCACGGTCATCGTCGAGCTGCTCCAGGGCGCCGACGTCCAGAAGGTGCTGGGCGACGTCAAGAACCGGGTCGACGCCATCGACACCTTTTCCGAGGAGGCCGAGGAGCCGATCGTCGAGGAGGCGCTGCTGCGGCGGCAGGTGCTCGAAGTGGCGATCTCGGGCCCGGCCGGCGAGCGCGCCTTGAAAAGGCTCGGCGAGCGGGTGCGCGACGACCTGACGGCGCTGCCCGGGATCACCCAGGTGGAGCTGGTGGCGGTGCGGCCCGACGAGATCTCGATCGAGGTCTCCGAGGAGGCGCTCCGCCAGTGGGGCCTGAGCTTCGACCAGGTGGCGGGCGCCGTCCGCCGCGCCTCGCTGGACCTGCCCGGCGGGCGGATCGAGACCGCCGGCGGCGAGATCCTGCTGCGCACCGAAGGGCAGGCCTACCGGGGGCGCGAGTTCGAGGAGCTGCCGCTCCTCACCCTCGCCGACGGCACCCGGCTGATGGTGGGCGACGTCGCCACCGTGGTCGACGGCTTCGCCGACACCGACAAGTGGTCGCGTTTCGACGGCCAGCCGGCGGTGCTGGTCCAGGTGTTCCGGGTCGGCGACCAGGGGGCGCTGGAGGTCGCCAGGATCGTCAAGGAGTACCTGGCCGGGGCGCAGCAGCGCATGCCCGAAGGCATCCGCCTCACCGTCTGGCAGGACCGCACCCGGATCCTCAACGACCGCCTCGAGCTGCTGCTCCGCAACGGGCGGACCGGCTTCCTGCTGGTGGTGCTGGTGCTCGCCCTGTTTCTCAAGCTGCGGCTCGCCGCCTGGGTGTCGCTGGGCATCCCGATCTCCTTCCTGGGGGCGATCGCCTTCATGCCGGCGCTCGACGTCTCGGTCAACCTGATCTCGCTCTTCGCCTTCATCGTCGTGCTCGGCATCGTGGTCGACGACGCCATCATCGTCGGCGAGAACATCTACTCGCACTACCAGGCCGGTGGTCACGGCCTGCGGGTGGCGGTGGCCGGCGCCAGCGAAGTCGTGACGCCGGTGACCTTCGCGGTGCTGACCAGCGTCGCCGCCTTCGCGCCGCTGCTGGCGGTGACCGGCACCATCGGCAAGATCATGCGGGTGGTGCCGCTGATCGTCATCCCCACCCTGCTGTTCTCGCTGGTCGAGTCGCTGCTCATCCTCCCCAACCACCTCTCGCACCTGCGCCACGACCGGGACGAAACCGCCCGCACCCGGCTCGGCGGGCTCTGGCAGCGGGTCCAGGACGCCGTCGCCAGCGGCCTCGCCTGGCTGATCGAGCGCTCCTACAAGCCGACCCTCCGGGTGGCGCTCGAGTGGCGCTATCTCACCCTGGCGGCGATGGTGGCGGCGCTGCTCCTCACCTTCGGGGTGGTCCGCGGCGGCTGGATCCAGTTCAACTTCCTGCCCGCCATCGAGGCCGACAACACCGCCGCCTTCCTGACCATGCCGCAGGGCACCCCGGCCGAGACCACCGCCGCCATGGTGCGGCGGATCGAGGCCACCGCCCTCGAGCTGGCCGAGGAGCTGGACGGGGAGCTCGGCGGCCGGCCGGTCCGCCACGTGCTCTCCTCGATCGGCGACCAGCCGTTCCGCAGCGCCGCCGGCCCCGCCGCCTTCGCGGTCACTGCCGATGCCGCCGCCGGCCACCTCGGCGAGGTCAACCTCGAGCTGGCGCCCGCCCAGGAGCGGCGGATCGGCTCGCAGGAGATCGCCGCCCGCTGGCGCGACAGGGTGGGCGCCATCCCCGACGCCGTCGAGCTGACCTACTCGTCGTCGCTGTTCTCGGCCGGCGAGGCGATCAACGTCGAAGTCTCGGGCCCCGACGTCGAGCGGCTGCGGCGCTTCGCCGAGCACCTCAAGGAAGAGCTGCGCTCCTACCCCGGCGTGCAGGACATCAGCGACTCCTTCCGCGCCGGCAAACAGGAGATGGAGCTGGCCATCACCCCCGAGGCCGAGGCCGCGGGCCTCAGCCAGATCGACCTCGCCCGCCAGGTACGGCAGGCCTTCTACGGCGAGGAGGCGCAGCGCATCCAGCGCGGGCGCGACGACGTCAAGGTGATGGTGCGCTACCCGGAGAGCCGCCGCCGCTCGCTGGCCGACCTCGAGGCGCTGCGGGTGCGGCTGCCGAACGGGGTCGAGGTGCCCTTGCCCACCGCTGCCCGCGCCGACCTCGATCGCGGCCCCTCGGCCATCCGCCGCACCGACCGCCGGCGGGTGATCAACGTCACCGCCGACGTCGACCTCGACCGCGGCAACCCCGGCGAGATCCTGGCCGATCTCCAGGCCGGGCCGCTGCCCCGGCTGCTCGGCGATTTCCCCGAGATCCGCTACTCGCTGGAGGGCGAGCAGCAGGAGCAGCGCGAGGCGCTGGGCGGGCTGCTCCGCGGCTTCGCGATCGCGCTGTTCGTGATCTACGGGATGCTGGCCATCCCCTTCAAGTCCTATGCCCAGCCGCTGATCGTGATGAGCGCCATTCCCTTCGGGCTGATCGGCGCCATCTGGGGCCACGTGGCGATGGGGCGCGACCTGGCGATCCTGTCGGTCTTCGGCATCGTCGCCCTGACCGGGGTGGTGGTCAACGACAGCCTGGTGATGGTCGACTTCATCAACCGCCAGTTCCGGGCCGGGACGCCGCGGCGGCGGGCGATCGTCGAGGCCGGCGCCTCGCGCTTCCGCCCCATCCTGCTGACCTCGCTCACCACCTTCGCCGGTCTCACCCCGCTCCTGCTGGAGAAGAGCCTGCAGGCCCAGTTCCTGATCCCGATGGCCATCTCGCTGGCCTTCGGCGTGCTCTTCGCCACCTTCATCACCCTGCTGCTAGTGCCCTGCCTGTACTCCATCCTCGAGGACGTCAAAGAGGCCGGCGCCCGCCTGCTCGGCCGGACGCCCGAGCCGGTCGCCAGCGAGGCCTGAGCGGCTCTCAGGCCACCGAGCGGGCGGCGACGGCGCGCTTGCGGGCCGAGAAGCGGGCGCTCCAGATGCGGCCCTCGAGCGAGCGGGCGAAGCGCCGGACCAACCAGGTGAGCCCCAGGCGGCGGACCGCGGCGCGCCAGAAGCCCGGCAGCTCGGAGAGCGCCAGGTCGGCGAGCTGGGCGGCGTCGTAGACCAGCCGCTCGGTGACCTCGACCTCCTCGAGACCGGCCGCGCGCAGGCCGGCGGCGTAGCGCTCTTCTCCGATCGCGCCGCCGACGCAGGAGTCATAGACCGCCGGGATGCGGCGCAGCCACCAGGGGAGCCGCTCGACGACGATGTCCGAGACCCGCATGCGGCCACCGGGCTTGAGGACGCGGGCGATCTCGACGAACACCCGGTCCTTCTCGGGCGACAGGTTGATGACGCAGTTGGAGATCACCAGATCGACCGAGGCGTCCTCGACCGGCAGCGCTTCGATCAGGCCCTTGCGGACCTCGACGTTGGTAAGCCCGGCGGCGGCGATCGACTGCCGGGCGCGGGCGATCATCTCGTCGGTCATGTCGACGCCGATGACCCGGCCCGAGGGACCCACCCTCTGCGCCGCCAGCAGGATGTCGATCCCGGCCCCCGACCCCAGGTCGAGCACCACCTCGCCCGGCCGGACGTCGCTGAAGGCCACCGGGTTGCCACAGCCGAACGAGTTGACGACCGCCTCGCCGGGCAGCGAGGCCAGCTCCACGGCGCTGTAGCCGGCCAGCTTGGCGGCGACGCCCTTCTGGTCGCGACCGCCGCAGCAGCCGCCGCTGCTCGGGGTCTCGACCGCGCGGCCGTAGGAGTCGGCCACCCGCTCACGGATCTCTTGGGCTTGCTTCATGAAACCTCCTGGGCGGAAGCCGTCTCCGGGCAGCACGAGTCGATGGCGTCGGCCATCGCCCGCAGCGCCCGCGACAGCTCCCGGTAACGCACCCTATAGTGAACCTGGCGGCCGCGCTTGTCGGCCTCGAGCACCCCGGCCTCCTTGAGGGTCGCCAGATGCCGCGACACCACCGACAGGTCGGTGGGACAGCACTCGGCCAGCTCGGAGACCGTCGGCGAGCCGCAGCAGGTCGCCAGCCGCGCCAGCAGCGCCACCCGGCTGGGATCGCCCAGCGCCTTGAAGAACCCCGCCGGGAACAGCGCCTCGACGTCGGAGCAGCAGACCACCGCCTCGGGTTGCTTGCTTGATTGCACCATAGTGCAATTATAGCCGGAAGGCACCGGTTGTCAAGGCCCTGCCTCGAGAGGGTCCCGTCGCGGCACGGCGCCTACGACCTGCCCCGCCGCCGGGCGAGTCGGGCGGCCGGCCAAACACGGCTGCTAGGATGCGGCGCACCGGACGGGCTGTCGGGGAAGCGGTTCCACGTCCAGATGAGCAGCGAAGAGGACGCATCCTCGATGCGGCTCGCCGGCTGTCGATTGGCGTTCGGCGCCTAGGGCACTCTGGCCGGTTCGATGTTCAACGTCCTGCGGCGCCACCGGCCGGTCCACCTCGTCATGGGCCTTTCGTCGGTGGGCAAGTCCAGGTTCATTCGGTCGCGCCTCCAAGCGGGCGTCTGGAAAGCGGACATGCCGCTCCTGATGGCCTATGAGCTGGAGGACACCTACTTCGAGGTCCCGAGGGACGGCTGCATCGTTCACTACAACACGCTGCGGCCGTTCGAGAACAACCCGGCCGCCTTGGCCAGGGATCTCGATTCCGATTGGGCTCTCAGGCAGCTGCTGGCGCAGCGCCACCGGCTCGAGGTCCACTTCCTGATCGCCCCCAGAAGCACGCTGGCGAAGCGAATCCTGCTGCGAGACGACGTCGAGCCCGACTTCCGTCCGCAACACGAGCAGCTCGCCTACGAGGCTGGGGACATCTTCGAGATCCTCTGCCGCCTGGACCTCGGCGCCGTCCACCAGCAGTGTTTCGATCTGCTGGATCGGCACCAGGTCCAGTACCGGCTCATCGACGCAGCGGGCGACGAGTACCGGGAGCTGGAATCGCGGGAGGAGGCGATCGATCTCGCCCGTAGCGCCCGGCACGAGTCGTACTCTGAAGGGGAGATCAGCCACATCCTCGATCGTTTCCAATTCGAGTACCAGGGCATCTGTCTGCCGTCGGGCCACCTGACGACCGGCAGCGATCGGTCGGCGACGCTCGACATCGTTCTCGATGCCGACCTCGCCGGCAAGAGCGTGCTCGACATCGGCTGCGCTTATGGGTACTTCTGCTTCGAGGCGGAGAGGCGGCGTGCGAGCTCCGTGACCGGCACCGAACTGAAGCCGCATCGATTCGTCGGAGCCAACATCCTGCGGGAGATCCTCGGTAGCGACGTGCGTTTCTTGAAGAGGGACGTCTTCGCGGAGGGACTCGAAGGAAAGTACGACGTCGTCTTGTTTCTCAATGTATTGCATCACCTGGCGGAGCCCGTACGGGCGCTGCGCGCCCTGGCAGGGTGGTGCACGGACAAGCTGGTCATCGAGTTCCCCACGCTGCAAGACCCCAAGTTCCAGAGCACACTGGGCGAAGGAGCCCCCCGGGACCTCAACGAGCTGCCGCTGATCGGAGTGAGCCTGTTCGAGCAATGTGACCAGCACTTCCTCTTCACGACCGAGGCTGTTCGGCGAATCTTGACCCTCAACGCCGGGACCTTCGAGGAGATCGACTTCGTGCAGTCACCGATAGCGGCAGATCGGATGATCGCGATCTGTCGAAGAACCAGCTCCCGGAGAACCGACCGGGAAGCGCCGTGAACGACCTGTCATGAGCAAGGCCGCCGCGACCTCGGGGGTGCTGCTGGCCGTCACCCTCGCCGTGGTCGGCTATCTACTCTTCAACTGGAACCGCATCCAGCGCACCCGGGCGGAGCTGCTGTCCCGTCTCGAGCTACAGACCGAGCTGCTTCGCTCTCAGCCGAGCGACATGGCGGTCATGCCCCACGAAGATCCACGCATCGGCTTCGTTCTGAATCCCGGCATGCGCGAGGCCACCTGGTTCGGCCTGCCGGACCTGCCCTACCCGATCAACGCGCTCGGCCTCAGGGGTGAAGAGATCGCCGAGAAGGGAACGGGCCAGACCCGCGTCCTGGTGGTGGGAGACTCGGTCGTCTTTGGCTGGAAACTGGCCGAGGAGGACCGACTCTCGAGCGTGATGGGCCGGCGCCTGAGAGAGACGGGACCGGGAGCCGACGTCGAAGTCGTCACGGTCGCGCTGCCTGGCTGGAACGTGCTCAGCGAGTATGCCTTCCTGGAGAACTACCACGACATCCTGCGGCCCGACGTAGTGATCTGGACCGTCATCCCGAACGACGTTCACGACGTCTTCGGCGTGGCACCCCCCGGGACCCTGCGGATGAACGTCTCCAGCCAGCGGCAGCAGGTGACCGCTTTCGAGGCGAGCACCAAGGACCAGCGCATGTCTCCCATGCCCTCGGTGCTCGAGCGTTGGGATCGGAATCTGTCTCTCATCCAGTCGTATGCAGAGCAGTTCGGCGTTCCCGTCACCCTCCTCAACTTCCTGCAACATGCCCGGCCTCTCTTCCAGGATCGTCTCGAGCGGCTCGGCATCGATCTGCCCATCGTCAGCGTGCCCGCCTCGATCTTCGAGGATTCACGCTGGCGCCTCAGCGACACCGACGGGCATCCGACGCGTTGGGCGAACTCCCACCTCGCGGTGGGGTTGCTGGCTCACCTCGCTCGCCAGGGCAGCATCCCGCCACTCGGGTTGGACGAGAGCGACCAGGCCGTGGCCGAGTCCTTCCGGGCAGCCTCGGAGCCGGTTTCGGCGCGAGAGATCCGCCAGTTCTACGACCAGAAGATCCGCACCGTTCCCGTGCTCTCGGACAGCTGGCAGAAAGGCTATGAAGACAACGTCGTTTACGGAGTCCTATCCAAGCGCATGCACCAGAACGGCCTGTTGTTTCTGAGGAGCTCAGAGCCGGTGCGGTCGGTGGAGCTTCGCCTGCGGGTGCCGGAGACGTCCCGAGTCGGTTCGCGCAACCTCAGCATCGTCGTGCGAGAGCGCGAGGGCGGCACCTCGGAGGGGTCGTTTGGCCTGAGCGACGGCGACCTCGAGCTCGAGATCCCCATTCCCGGCACCACCTCAGAGCTGCCGGCCTTCGAGGTGGCGTGGCGCTTCGACCATCTGGTCTGCCGCGACGCCTTCGAGTGCGACAGCGGGGTCGTGCTCGAGTCGATCGCCCTCCACCCGATCCAGTAGGGTCGCGAGCACGACACCGGTCGGCAGGCGCGGAGGCCGGGGAGGAGTCGCCGGTCAGGGAACGGCGGCGGCCCAGGACGAGAGGTCGCCGGACTCGAAGCCGTCGGCGAAGATGAGAGCCGGGGGTCCGGGGAGGTGGCCGGCCAGCAACAGGTCGTCGAGGTGCCAGCCGTCGGCCTGGACGCTACCGTCGCTCTCCAGACGGAAGCGCACCCGGGCGTCGGCCACGCCGTCGAGCTGGGTCAGCGGAATCTCCGCCAGCGCCCACTCGGCGGTCTGGCCGGCGTCGCTGAACAGCGCCGCTTCGGTCCAGGTGGCGCCGCCGTCGGCCGAGACCTCGACGCGGGCGAAGTCGAAGCCGCGCTCGAGGTCGTAGAGGTGCCGGAAGGAGAGGCCGACGCCCACCAGGCCACCGAAGTCGAGCGGCGGTGAGACCAGCGCGGCGTCGGTGTTGGCGGCGTAGTCGCCGCCGGGGCTGTCGGTCCAGGAGTGGGTGGGGCTGAACGCGGTCTCGTCGGTGATCGCCCAGGGCGGCTCGGCGGTCCAGCCGGCGTTGCCGCCCTCGACGTCGTCGGCCAGGACCGCGACCAGCGGCGGCAGGTCGAAGTCGAGGCTCACCGTCTGCGAGTCGCCCGCCACCACCCCGCCGACCGTGACCGCCGCGTGGCCGGCGCTGGTCGCCGCCCCCTCGTAGGTTCCGCCCGGCAGCGTCAGGCTGTAGAAGCCGGTGCCCGGGTCGGTCGCGGCGGCGAACGGTCCGACCGTGACCTCGGCCTCGAGCGGCGCGCCGCTGTCACGGTCGCGGACAAAGCCCTCGACGGTGGCCGCCGTCGCCGGGTCCAGCACCCACAGGAAGGCCCCGCTCACCGCCCCCCAATTGCCGTCGGCGTCGCGGGCGCGGACGAACAGCTGGCGCCGCCCGGCGGCCAGGACCGTGGTGTCGACGCTGGCCTCGACCGCTTCGACGGCCTCGTCGAAGACGCCGTCGGCGGCACTCATCGGCAGCCCCACCGCGCCGCCCTGCCAGGGCGCCAGGTCGACGTAGTACTCCGCCGCGGCCACCGGCTGGACGGGCTCGATCCCGTTGGCGTCGCTGTAGCGGGTGTCGTCGGCCACCCCGGTGAGCGGCGCCGGGGTCCCCTGGGGAAAGGCGACGGCCGGGATCGACGGCGACACCACGTCGGGGCCGGCCGGCGTCAGGTAGGGCGTCCGCGCCACCTTGGCGGCGTAGAGGAGCGACTCCAGGTTGTCGGGCAGGACGACGCTCTCGAAGTAGCCGCAGCCCTCGAAGAAGGCGGTGCCCAGCTCGATGGTGTAGCCCGGCACCCCCAGCTCGCCGTAGGCGAAGTCCTTGGTCGAGCCGTCGACGGTGCCGAAGCTGCCCTGGAACGGGAAGTAGCCGGCGAAGAAGGCGTACTTGCGGCCCAGCGTCCAGAGCTGCGCGGCGTTGGGCGGGTCGTCGTCGTTGAACCCCCACGACCACAGCACGTCCTCGCCGAAGCTGTGGAGGTCGAGCACCACGCCGGTCGAGTCGTCGGGGGCCGGGGTCACCAGGTCGTCCGGCCGCTGGTCGGGGAAAAGGGCGCGGGCGTACGCCTGGATCGCCTCGGTCTCGGGCTCCGAGCCGGCAGCGGGCCCGCGGTAGGTCGGGTCGCACTCGAACGGGGACGAGCCCCCGCAGCAGCCCCACTGGAAATCGAAGTTGCGGTTGAGGTCGGCCCCCCGGCTGTTGGTGCCGGTGCAGTAGTCGTCGTCGGCGTTCTTGCGCCAGGAGAGCCCCTGCTCCGCCCGCTTGCGCCCGTCCGGGTTGTGGACCAGCAGCAGATGCACCTGGTGATGGTCGAGAAGCCAGGTGAGGTCCGGATCGGAGCCGTACCCCGCCACCAGGTACTCGGCGAAGCGGGTGTTCAGCTCCGCCGTGGTGTACTCGCGCGAGTGGAGGGCGCTGTTGACCAGCAGCGCCGGCTTGGGACCGGCGACCGCGGTGTTGGTCAGCACCAGCACCCGGACGTCGTACCCCTCGCCCGGCAGCGCCGTCTTCTCCCAGGAGTCCCCGACGTCCAGCCAGGCCGCCAGCTCCGGATGATCGGCCGCGAGCGCCTCCGCCGTCGCGAAGGTCTCCTCCACCGTCCGGTAGCAGGGGAACCCAGGAATCCCGGCCACGCCCTCCCCCGCCACCTCACGAGCCGCCCGCGCCCGCTCTATGACCGCCGTCCGCGCTGCGTCGACCTCGACCCGGTATCCCGCCGCCAGCAGCCGCTCGAGCTCCGCCGCCTCGACCTGCATCAGCACCACGCCCTTGTCCCGGTAGACCGCAAAGTGATCCATCCAGGACGCCAGCCCCCGCACCTGCGCCTCGTCCTCGTACCCGACCCGCACCACCCAGGGCCCTTCGCCCTGAAAGGCGCTCGTTCTTTCGGAGAGTTTTTCACCGGTCGTCATTTGACTGGCTGGAGGACCTTCCTCTGCGGGGACAAAAGCAGAAAAGACGATCAGGTAAAGGGGCAGAAGGGCACCCATGTGCCGTCTGCGGCGAGTCTGGCCGGCCATCGCTCGGAGTGTACTGGAGGAGCCACTTGCTGCTCCCGGCGAAGCTACTCGTGCGCCAGATCGCCAGCATTGTCGGGGACCTGGCAGGCCTCGGTTCCTTGACCAGACGCGCTGACCCCTCACCGGGGGGCGGGAGGCCGCCGCCCAGGCCGGGGGTACCCGGCAGCGGAACGTGTTGGCCGGGGA